>NZ_CXON01000006.1:0-211158 GCF_001269405.1 Limnohabitans sp. 2KL-3 | reverse complement strand
AGGAGGTTGAGGGCGATGCTGCGCAAGCAGCAAAAGAGCCCGGGGATGGGGAAGAGCCAAGTTGATCACAAACGCTGGCCAAACGAGTACTTCGCGCAGTTGGGGCTGTTCACCATGACGCAGGCCCGAATGCAAGCGAGCCAATCCCGATGAGGAAACCACTGACTGGAGAGCCGTGTGCGGGAAAACTGCACGCACGGTTCGGAGGGAGGGGAGGCCTTGGCCTTTCCTACCCCTATCAAAAAAGCGTTTTTGCAAACTTCATCGGGCGGAACCAACAGTGCGTTCAGTGCTCGGCGTGGGGGCCTCGCGCTGCGGGGCAAAAGTTCCAAAGCATGTGAGATTAGGGAAATCCCCGATCAAATGTCCCATGATGAAGACTTGAATGTCCTATTGACAGGACAATGGGACTGTTTCACGATAGCGCCCCATGAATGCCCATCTGCCTTTGCCCAAATACCACCAGATTTACCTGGTGCTGCGTGAGCAATTGCGCGAAGGGCGTTTTGACGCAGGATTGCCGGGTGAGTTGGCCTTGATGGGTCAGTTTGGTGTGGCGCGTGTCACCGTGCGACGGGCTTTGGCGCAACTGGCCGAAGAGGGTTTGATCCACCGGGAGCCCGGGCGTGGCACTCGGCCCGTGTCTGCTCGTGCGCAAGAGGTTCAGATGCAAGCCTCCACCATGGCCACGGGTCAACAAGCCCGCCTGACGGGTTTGCTGGAAAACCTGGTCACCATGGGCTTGCGAACGCAGGTCAATGTCCTGTCGGTAGAGCGTTTGCGTGCGCCGGTGGATGTGGCCGCTGCCTTGAAACTGCCTGGCACCGCTTGGGTGCAAAAAGCCGAGCGTGTTCGCAGCACCCCCGAAGGCCCGTTGTCGCACATCACCACTTGGGTACCCGATGCGATTTCATCGGGTTTTGGCAAGCGCGAATTGGCGCAAAAACCCATTCTTGTGCTGCTCGAAGAGTCGGGCGTCAAAGTTGGCCGCGCCGAACAAACGATCTCGGCCCGCTTGGCCGACATGGCGCTGGCCCAGCATTTGGATGTTTCTGTCGGATCGGCCTTGCTGGCGGTGCGGCGTTTGATTTATGACGAGGACGACCGTCCCGTCCAATGGCTGCATGGCTTGTACCGACCGGACCGGTACGAATACCAGATGCAGTTATCCCGCGTTGGCAGCATTGACGCCAAGGTGTGGGTAAGCCAAGAGCTGTCCGCCAACTTTCATTGACCTACTTAAAGGATGTTCTCATGACCTCACGTCGCACTTTCATGGGCCAGTCCGCTGCTGCGGCCTCGGCTCTTGCCTTTCCATTGGTAGGCGGGGCTCAGCCCAAGCCCATCAAAGTGGGTGTCCTGCACCCCGTCACTGGTGCCTTGGCCTACTCGGGCCAGCAGTGCCGCATGGGCGCCTTGATGGCGATTGAAGACATCAACAAGGCTGGCGGCATCAAGTCGCTGGGTGGTGCCAAGATCGAAGCCATGCTGGGCGATGCGCAGTCGAGCCCCCAAGCGGGCACGGCTGAGATCGAGAAGATGAACGAAGCGGGTGTGAGCGCCGTGGTCGGCGCCTTTGCATCGGCCATTTGCCTGGCCACCACACAAGCAGCGGCCAAGTACAACCTGCCCCATGTGGTGGATGTCGGCGTGGCCGACCAGATCGTTGAGCGTGGCCTGAAAAACACCTTCCGCTTTGGCCCTGGCTACAAGAAGTGCGCCGAAGTGGCTGTGGCCAGTTTGCACGCCCTGAACACCGCCGCAGGCAAGCCCGCCCGCACTGTGATGATCGTGCACGAAGAGTCTTTGTTCGGCACAGGCACCGCCAACTTGCTGGCCAAAGAGCTGCCCGGCTACGGCTACGAGGTGAAAGAAATCATCAAGCACGCCAACCCCACGCGTGACTTCAACAACATTGCGCTGCGCATCAAGCAGGTCAATCCCGACATCCTGATTCCGGCCAACTACTACAACGAATACGCCTTGCTGGTGCGCACTTTGCAGCAGCAAAAGATCACGCCCAAGGCCATCTACTCGGTGTTGGGCGGCGCGGCGTCGAGCTACAAGTTCGTCAAGGAATTCCCCGATGCGGCCAACGGCATCATCGACTGCAATCACTGGTTCAACCCCAAGGACAAGCGCTCGGCCGAGTTGCGCAAGCGTGTGGAAGCACAGGGCCAGTTCTTCAGCTATGAAGTGTTCATGACCTACACCGCCATGATGCTGCTGGCCGATGCGATTGAGCGCGCCAAGTCGCCCGACCGCGCCGCCATCATTGACGCGCTGGCTTCGAGCAAGTTCCAAAACCACATCATGCCCTACGGCCCCACACAGTTTGTGAATGGCCAGAACATGGGCGCACAGCCTTTGATGACCCAGGTCCACAAAGGTGACATCAAGGTCATCGTGCCGCGCGACTACCGCGAGATTGAGCCTGTTTTCCCGCTCAAGGGCTGAGCTGCGCTGAACTGAAAGACCCCGATGCTGGACTTCAACATCCTGTTTCCTTCGGTGCTCAACGGCATCACCACCGGTGCCGTGTACGCGCTGATCGCGCTGGGCCTCACGCTGATTTATGGCGTGCTGCACATCATCAATTTCGCGCATGGCGCGGCCCTGATGGTGGCGCTGTATGGCGTGTACATGCTGAAGCAACACTTCGGGGTCGATCCCTACATGGCCCTGCCCATCATGGTGCCCGCCATGTTTGTGCTGGGCTATGCGCTGCAACGCGGTGTCATCAACCGTGCCAGCCACGGCAAGGATGAAAACATCCTGCTCGTCACGCTGGGCATCTCCATCGTGCTCGAAAATTTGGCACTTTTGTTCTTCAAGTCCGACACCCGCACCATCGAGACCGCCTACACCTTGACCACGGTCGAGATTGGGCCCGCCTTCATCGCGCTGCCCAAGCTGGTGTCCTTTGCCGGGGCCTTGGTGGTGTCGGCTGTTTTGTTGCTCATTGTGCAAAAGACCGATTTGGGTCGTGCCATTCGCGCTGTCTCCAAAGAAAAGCAAGGCGCACGCTTGATGGGCATCGATGTGGACCATGTGTACGCCATGTGTTTTGGTTTGGGCCTGGCCAGTCTGGGCGCAGCGGCCTGCTTTTTGATGCCGGCTTATTACGTGAACCCGCAAGTGGGCAACGGCTTTGTGCTGGTGGCCTTCACCATTGTGGTGCTGGGCGGCATGGGCAGTTTTGCCGGGGCTTTGCTGGGTGGCTTGCTGATCGGTGTGGTGGAGTCGCTGGGTGGTTTGCTGCTGGGTGAATCGCTCGGTCAGGTGGGCATTTTTGTGATTTTCATTGTGGTGCTCTTGCTCAGACCCCAAGGCTTTTTTGGAGCTAAGGCATGAAAGACTTTCGCAACATTGCACTGTTTGTGCTGTTGGTGGGCATGGTGCCTTTTCTCACCGACTCGGGCGTGATGCTCAACTTTGTCATGACCGCTTTGTACGCCTGCTTGCTCTCGCAAGCCTGGAACGTGCTGGGCGGTTTTGGCGGTCAGTTTTCTTTTGGCCATGCGCTGTTCTTTGGCACGGGCGCTTATGTGCAAGCCATTGCGCAAATGCAGTGGGGCCTGAGCCCCTGGCTGGCCTTGCCACTGGCCATGGTGTTTGCGGCAGGCGTGGGCGCTTTTGTGGGCGCGGCCTCATTCCGTTATGGCCTCAAGGGCTCTTACTTCGCGCTGGTCACGCTGGCTTTTGCCGAGGTTTTCCGCATTTTGGCGACCTCGGTGCCCTTCACGGGTGCCGGTGTGGGCCTGATGCTGCCGCTCAAGGAGTCGACTGCGAACATGCAGTTTGGCAGCCGCGCCGGTTTCATTTGGCTCATGCTGGGCTTGGTCACGTTGGCCCTGTGCATCACCGCCTGGCTGCGACATTCACGTTTTGGGGCCTATTTGCAGGCCGTGCGCGACAACGAAGACGCGGCCCGCGCCATTGGCGTGAACCCCTTCAGTGTCAAGCTGATCGCCACCGTGTTGTCGGGCGGCCTGATGGGCGCAGGCGGTGCGTTTTATGTGCAGGTGTTTCAATACATCGACCCGGGCATCGCCTTTGGCTCACACACCTCGGTCGAAGCCTTGGTGGGCGCGATTGTGGGGGGGCTGGGCACGCTGTGGGGGCCGCTGCTGGGTGCCGTGAGTCTGCACATCCTGGCCGACCTCACACGCAATTTGTTTGGCCAGCTGCCGGGCATCAACATGGTCATTTATGGCGTGGTGCTGATCGTGATCGTGATGTTTTTGCCCCGTGGCATTTCTGGCCTGGGTCTCAAAAAACCCTTGCAATTCTTGCGCGGCAGCAAGACGGATGGAGATAAACCATGAGCACGCTGCTGCAAATCGAGGGCGTGGGCAAGTCCTTTGGCGGCTTGAAGGCCGTGCAAAACGTGAGCCTGTCGGTGACCGAAGGGCGCTTGAGCGCCTTGATTGGTCCCAACGGCGCGGGCAAAACCACTTTGTTTGCCCTCATGTCGGGCTTTTTGACACCCGACACGGGCCGTGTGGTGTTTGCGGGCCAGGACATCACCGGCCAGCCGCCGCACCTGAACGCCCGCATGGGCCTGACGCGCACCTTCCAGATCGTGCAGCCTTTTGCTGCACAAACAGTGCGCGAAAACATCGCGGTGGGTGCGCACCTGCATTTGCCGCGCCGCGCCCAAGCTTTGGAATTTGCCGAATCGGTGGCGAGCCAAGTGGGCTTGACGCCTCAGCTCGACAAACTGGCGAGCGACCTGACGGTGGCGGGGCGTAAACGACTGGAGCTGGCCCGTGCATTGGCCACGCGGCCGCGCTTGCTGCTGCTGGACGAAGTGCTGGCGGGCCTGAACCCACAAGAAATTGCCGAGATGATCCCGGTGGTGCAAGGCATTGCCCAAAGCGGCGTGACAGTGTTGATGATCGAGCACGTCATGCAAGCGGTGATGAGTCTGGCGCAAGAAGTGTGGGTGCTGGCGCAAGGGCAATTGATTGCCCAAGGCACACCCGCTGAGGTGACGAACAACAAAGCCGTGGTCGAGGCTTATCTGGGCCATGGCACGGCCGAGCGTTTGCAAAAGAACGTCGCCAAAACAGTTCAGGAGGCACAGGCATGAGCGCTTTGTTGAATGTGCAGGGCCTCAAATCCGGCTACGGCGTGGTTGAGGTGTTGCGGGGTGTGGACCTGCAGGTCATGCCCGGCGAGTTGGTGGCGCTGCTCGGCAGCAATGGCGCGGGCAAGACCACGCTCAACCTCACGCTCAGCGGCCTGGTGGCCACACGCGCTGGCCAAGTGGGATTTGACGGCCAGAACATCACCGGTTTGCACTCGCGGCAGGTGGTCATGCAGGGTTTGATTCAGGTGCCCGAAGGCCGCAAGGTTTTCCCCAACCTGAGCGTGCACGAGAACTTGGAGCTGGGGGCCTTCACTCGGGGCCGTGAGCGCAAGCAGCAAAACTTGGACAAGGTCTACGACACTTTTCCGCGACTGAAAGAGCGCGTGGCCCAGTTGGCCGGCACTTTGAGCGGCGGCGAGCAACAGATGCTGGCCATTGGCCGGGGCCTGATGGCCGAGCCGCGTTTGCTGATTCTGGACGAGCCCTCGCTGGGTTTGTCGCCGCTGTTGGTGGAAGAGATGTTTGGCCTGATCTCGCAGCTGCGCAGCAGCGGCCTGGCGATCTTGTTGGTGGAGCAAAACGTGGGGCAGTCGCTGGACATCGCTGATCGGGCGTATGTGATGGAAAACGGGCAGATCCGTTTTTCTGGCACTCCGTCTGAGTTGTTGGCCAGCGACACCCTCAGGCAAGCTTATTTGGGCATGTGAGGGTCCTCTGCAGGGCAGGCCAATGCCATGGAGCTGAGCTGTCCCCATGGCACAGCCAGCGTTCGCAGGCCAGCGTTTTCTGACAACCGATTGAATTTTTGACTTGGAGGACTGCCGCATGACATACACCCCGATTTCTCAACGGCCCACAACTTCACGCCGCGCCTTGGTGCTGAGCGCAGCCTTGGCCTGTGCGGCCACCTCCGGTTGGGTGCAAGCCCAAACCCAGCCGCCCATCAAAATTTTGGTGGGTGCCCCCGCTGGCGGCACCACCGACACCATGGCCCGCACGCTGGCCACAGTCTTGGGCACGCAACTGGGCCGCACGGTGGTGGTCGAGAACAAACCTGGCGCGGGCGGCAACCTGGCGGCTGACGCCGTGGCCAAGGCCGCGCCCGATGGCAACACGCTGCTCATGAGCTTTACCAGCCACGCCATCAACGCCTCGCTCTACCCCAGCTTGCCTTTTGACCCGGTGAAAGACTTCACGCCCTTGACCATGGTGTCGACTTCGCCGTCGATTCTGGTGGCGCACCCCAAAGTCGCGGCCAACAATGTCAAGGAATTGATCACGCAGGCCAAGTCCAAGCCCGGACAGCTGAACTTTGCGATTGGCGCATTGGGCTCTTCTCTGCACATGGCCGGTGACGCCTTCAAGATGCAGTCGGGCGTGTACATCGTGAATATCCCCTACCGGGGCACAGCGCCTGCGGTGCAAGACGTGCTGGCTGGACAAGTCGATTTGATGTTCGCCGCCATTGGGAATGTGCAAGCGCACATCAAGGCCGGCAAGCTCAAGGCCTTGGGGGTGACCAGCGCCAAGCGTCTGCCCGCATTTCCCCAAGTCCCCGCCATTGGCGAGAGCTTGCCTGGTTACGAGTCGAGTGCTTGGTTTGGTTTGTTTGGCCCGGGCCGCATGAGCCCCGAGTTGACACGCCGTTTGGCCGATGCCGCCCGCGCAGCCGTTCAGTCGCCCGAGGTCAAGCGCCGCATCGAGCATGAAGGTGCCACGCCCGTGGGCAACAGCCCAGAGGAGTTTGCCCGCTTTGTCGACAGCGAAATCGTGCGTTGGCGGGCGGTGGTGCAGTACGCAGGAGCCAAGCCCGAATGAACACAAGCCCTTTACGGCCACAAACCCTGGCCCAAAAACTCATCGCCCGTGCCGCTGGCCGCAGCCATGTGGCCGTGGGTGAGGTGGTCACCTGCAACGTTGACCTGGCCATGTTCCATGACTCATCCGGCCCGCGCCGTTTGAAGCCCATGCTTGACGAGCTGGGGGCTGAGATTTGGGACAAAAACAAAGTGGTGCTGGTGCTCGACCACTATGTGCCCGCGCAAGACGCGGACGCCCAGCAGATCGTGCAGATCACCCGCGACACGGCCAAACAATGGAAGCTCCCGCATGTGATCGACAGCGAGGGCATTTGCCATGTGGTGCTGCCCGAGCGGGGCCACTTGAAGCCCGGCATGTTTTGTGTGGGCGGCGACTCCCATTCGCCCACAGGCGGTGCTTTTGGCTGCTACATGTTCGGCATCGGTGCGACCGAAATGTTGGGTGTGTGTGTGACGGGCCAAATTTGGGTGCAGGTGCCGCGCACCTTGCGCATGCACTGGTCGGGCCGGCTCCAACATGGCGTGTCGGCCAAAGACATGATGCTGCACATGGTGGGGCGCTTTGGCATGAACGGCGGGCAATACCAGGCGGTGGAGTTTGCCGGGCCTGCGGTGCAGGCACTGTCCATGGCCGAGCGCATGACGCTGTCCAACATGAGTGCCGAGATGGGGGCGCAAGCCGGCTTGATCGCAGCAGACGAGACCACCTTGCAGTACCTGCGCGGCATTGGCGTGGCGCCTGAACATCTGGCGGGGGCCGAGCAGTGGCACACCGACGAAGATGCCGATTTTGAACAGCACAGCTTTGATGCGAGCAGCCTCAGCCCGCAGGTGGCCGCGCCGCACAGCCCCGCCAACACGCGGGATGTGGCCAAGTTTGCCGACGTGATGCCGAACATTGCGTACATCGGTGCCTGCACCGGTGCCAAGCTCGAAGACCTGCGTGCCGCCGCTTCGGTGCTCAAGGGCCAGCGCGTGGCTGCGGGTGTGCAGCTCATGGTGGCACCCGCCAGCGCCCGTGAACAAGCCCAGGCCACACAAGAAGGCGTGATGCAAACCTTGCTGGACGCCGGGGCCACGGTGCTGCCCAACAGCTGCGGCGCATGTGCGGGCTATGGCGCGACTTTCCCCGAAGGCTCTACCGTGATCTCGACCACTGCGCGTAACTTCAAAGGCCGCATGGGCCCGGCCAGCGTGAACGTGTATTTGGCTTCGCCCTACACCGTGGCAGCCTCGGCTTTGCGCGGGCGCATCAGTGATGCACGCGAGGTGCTGGCATGACACAGCGCGCATGTGACAACGCACGGGTGTGGCGGCTCGGTGCCGACGTGGACACCGATGCCCTGGCCCCCGGCGCTTACATGAAGCACGGCCTGGAAGTGATCGGCTGGCATTGCCTGGAGGCGGTGCGCACCGACTTCGCATCCGGTGTGCGCGAGGGCGATGTGATCGTGGCCGGGGCCAATTTTGGCATTGGGTCATCGCGCGAACAGGCTGCCGGTGTGCTGCGGCACCTGGGCCTGGCGGCGGTGATTGCACCGTCTTACAGCGGCCTGTATTTCCGCAACGCCTTCAACCTGGGCCTGCTGCTCTTGACCTGCCCAGACGCTGACAAGATCGAAGAGGGTGAGCGTGTGGGTGTGACGTTTGAGGGCGACACCCCGGTGGTGATTCGCGCCAATGGTCAGCGCTTGGCCTGTGCCCCGATTCCTGAATTTTTGATGGACATGGTCGATGCAGGGGGCTTGCTGCCTCTGCTCAAACAAAGAAAGCCTGCATGAACCCGACTGAACGTGTAATTGAACCGGTGATGGACCCCGTGACATTGGCCGTGCTGCGCGGCCGACTCGAACAGATTGCCGACGAGATGGACGCGACGCTGTACCGCAGCGCCTTCAACCCCATCATTGCCGAGGCGCACGACGCTTGCCACGGCCTGTACGATGCCCTCACCGGAGACACCCTGATCCAGGGCAAGTCGGGCTTGCCCGTGTTTGTGGGGGCCATGGCCTTTGCCGTGCGGGCGGCCATGCGCGTGGCGGCTGAGCGCGGCGGCATGCAACCGGGAGATGTGTGGTTGTTCAACGACCCCTACGAGGGCGGCACCCACGCCAACGACTTCAAGCTGGTCAAGCCCTGCTTTCGCAACGGGCAGCTGTATTGCTTTTTGGCCTCGGCCGCGCATTGGCACGATGTGGGCGGCGCGGTGCCGGGCAACTACAACCCGGCGGCCACCGAGTGCTGGCAAGAAGCGGTGCAGATTCCGCCAGTGCGCATTTTGCGCGGTGGTGTGCTCGATGACGATGTGCTGGCCATCTTGCGGGCCAACACCCGCCTGCCCGACAGCCTGTGGGGTGACCTGAATGGTCAGCTGGCCGCGCTCGAATTGGGCGCTCGCCGTCTGGACGGCTTGCTGGACGAATACGGCGACGCCAAGGTGGCGCAGGCCTTGGTGGAGCTGCGCACCCGCGCCGTGCGCTTGATGCGCTCGCACATTGGCAGTCTGCCCGATGGCCGCTACAGCTTTGAAGACGTGCTGGACAACGATGGCGTGAAAGACGAGCTGTTGACCATCGCACTCGACATGACGGTGGCCGGTGACCGGCTGACGCTGGACTTTTCGCGCACCTCGGCGCAGTGCGCGGGTCCGGTGAACATCTCACGCGCCACAGCGGTGGCCGCTTGTTATGTGGCTTTGAAGCATGTCTTCCCCGACGTGCCCGCCAACGCGGGTGTGCTCGATGCGGTGGACTTTGTGATCCCCGATGGCCTGGTCATCAGCGCTTCGCGCCCGCGTCCGGTGGGTGGCTACACCGAAACCATTTTGCGCATGATCGATGTGATCTTCAGCGCCACGGCCCTGGCCGACCCGCAGCGGGCAGTGGCCCATGCCTACGGCACCATCAACGCCTTGTCGATCGCCGGGCACCGCACCGACGACAAGCGCAAAGGCCAGCGCTGGGTGATGTTCAGCTTCTTTGGTGGCGGGCACGGCGGCCATTCGGATGGCGACGGCTTGTCGCATGGCAATGCGCCCATCTCGACCGCCACCATCCCGCCCATGGAAATTTTGGAAGCGGCCTACCCGGTGCGCTTCACGCAATGGGCCTTGCGCCCCGGCTCGGGCGGCGATGGCCAGCACCGGGGCGGCTTGGGCGCGATTTACGAAATTGAATTGCTTGAAGACAGCGCCGAGGCTTTCATTTTTGGCGAGCGCGGCAAGTCCGCGCCCAAAGGCATTCACGGTGGCCAGCCTGCGCTGCCCAATGTGTTCGAGTATTGCCAAAACGGCGAATGGAAGACGCCACCCATGGTGTCCAAGATGTTGGGCATCCACCTGAAAAAAGGCGACCGCGTGCGCCTGCAAACCCCGGGCGGCGGCGGCTGGGGATCGCCCGCTGAGCGCTCGGCGCAAGACCGTGCCAAAGACAGCGCACTGGGTTACACCAAGGAACAAGCATGAGCGAGGCAGCAGTGAATCAGCCGCATTGGGTGGTGGGTGTGGACGTGGGTGGTACGTTTACCGACCTGTTTGTGCTGGACGAAAAAACCGGCCAGGCCCGCATTGTCAAGGTGCCGTCGACCCGAGGCGAAGAAGCCCGGGGCTTCATGAACGGCATCGCCAAAGTGACCGGCAACACCGGTGCCGATGGCGCCAAAGAGATCGCCACCATCGTGCACGGCACGACAGTGGGCACCAACGCTTTGCTGGAGCGCAAGATCGCCCGCACCGGCATCATCACCACACGCGGGTTCCGCGACGTGCTGGAGATGCGCCGCCGCGACCGCCCGCAAACCTGGGGTCTGCGCGGCAGCTACACCCCGGTGGTGCCGCGTGCTTGGCGACTGGAAGTGGACGAGCGTGTGCTGGCCGATGGCCAGTTGCACACGCCCGTGAATCTGGATCAGGTGCGCGAACAAGCCCGCGCCCTGCTGGCCGAAGGCTGCGAGGCGGTGTGTGTGTTCTTTGTGCACGCCTATGCCAACCCCGGCAACGAACAAGCCGCTGTGGCCGCCGTGCGTGAAATCTGGCCCAACAGCTATGTGACCGCCGCCAGCGAAGTGCTGCCCGAGATCCGTGAGTTCGAGCGCTGCTCCACCGCCACGCTCAATGCCGCCTTGCAGCCCGTGGTGGGCAGCTATTTGCAGCGCTTGGATGGCGACTTGCGTGCCCAAGGCTTTGGCGGTGAACTCTTGATCGTTCAAAGCAATGGCGGCGTGATGTCGCGCCAGACTGCTTGTGATGTGCCGGTACGCACCGCGCTGTCGGGTCCGGCGGCGGGCGTGATGGCCTGCGCCGAAATCGCCCGCGCTTCGGGCTTTGAAAACGTGATCACTGGCGACATCGGTGGCACCTCGTTTGACGTGTCTTTGGTGGCCGGTGGCGAAGCGGCCCTCGCCGCGCAAACCTCGATCGAGTTTGGACTGGTGGTGCGCTCGCCCATGATCCAGATCGAGACCATCGGTGCCGGTGGCGGCTCGATCGCCTCGGTCGATGCGGGTGGCATGCTGCAAGTGGGCCCCGAGTCGGCCGGCAGCATTCCCGGCCCGGCCTGCTATGGGCGTGGCAACACTCGCCCCACGGTGACCGATGCCAATGTGCTGCTGGGCCGCATTGCGGCCGACCGACCTTTGGGCGGCGGTTTGCTGCAAAAGCTCGATTCAGGTTTGTCAGAAACAGCCATTGCCCAGCATGTGGCCGAGCCCTTGGGTTTGACGGCGCTGGCGGCGGCCGAAGCGATTTTGACGGTGGCCAATGCCCGCATGGCGGGCGCGATCCGCGTGGTGTCGATCGAGCGCGGGCACGATCCGCGCCAGTTTGCCTACATGCCTTTTGGCGGCGGCGGCGGTTTGCATGTCTGCGCCATGATGCGCGAGGTGGGCGTGACCACTGGCATCGTGCCGCGTTACCCTGGCGTGACCTCGGCGCTGGGCTGCGTGATGGCCGACATGCGCCACGACGCGGTGCAGACCTTGAACGTGGCCCTGGCCGATGTGGCCTGGCCTGCTTTGCTTGAGCGCGTGGACAGCCTGGCCGAGGCTTGCCAGGTGCGCCTCGATTCCGCCGGCGTGAACTTTGTGCGGGTGGACGAAGTCATCAGCTTTGACATGCTCTACATGGGCCAGACCCACACGCTGCAAGTGCCCGTGAAGCGCGATCAGTTGAATGCGGTGGGTTTGCTGGCCGCATTTGAGTCGGCTTACCAGCACGCCTTTGGCCGCGTGCTGCAAGGCCCGGTGATCCGTGTGATGAACCTGCGTTATGCCCGCATCGGACGGCGTCCCAAGTTCGACTTGGCGGTGCTGGCGCCGCAAGGCGAAGGCCGTACCACCCCGGTGGGCGAGCAGCAGGTGTACCACCAAGGCCATTGGTGGACCGCGCAGCGCTACGAGCGCCTGAGCCTGCCCGTGGGCACCGTGGTGCAAGGCCCGGCAATTTTGGAGCAGCCTGACACGACCGTGTGGTTGGAGCCGGGCTTTGAAGGCCGTGTAGACAAACTGGGCAACCTGTTGGTGGAGCGCACCAGTGCTCAGTTGGGCTGAAGTGTGAAGGAAAGCAGTGGTGGATGAGGTGGAATTTCATTGGGCTTTTGTAGGTCGGTACCTTCAGGTCCGACATGGCTCAATGGGGCTAAGGTTGCATGTCGGGGCTGAGGTTAACGACCTACGAGGTGCTACTGCGCCTGTAGGCCGTTAGCTTTGGTTCCGAAGTTGGTGGGTTTTCACAGACTCCTGTCGGGGCTGAAGCCACCGACCTACGGGCTGATCGGGGGGCCAACATTTCAGGCTTCATCTGGCCGCATCCATGCTGCAGTCCGACAAGGTTTTGGGGGACTTGGACAACACGAGGAGAATGTATGAACTTGAAGAACGCCAAATTGGGCATGGTCATTGTGGACCTGCAAAACGATTTTCTCGCACCCGACGGCGCTTATGCCCGGGGCAACACCCTGAGCGCCGAGGCGGTGAAGCTGCCCGATCGCATGGCACCGGTGGCACGCGCCATCAAAGCCCGTGGCGGCTTGGTCACGGCCAGCCTGTTCACCCTCTGGCCCGATGCGCAGGGCGAGCCTATGATTTCGGCCCACCTCAAAGAGCGCCGCCCGTTTTTGCGCAAGGGCGACTTCGCGCCCGGCAGCCGGGGCCAGGCCAATGTGGACCTGCTCGCGCCGCTGGTCGATGTGTCGGTGTTCAAAGTGGCGTATTCGGCTTTCTTCAACACGCAACTCGACTGGGTGCTCAAAAAATCAGGCATCGACACCTTGGTGGTGTGTGGCATCGTCACCAACGGTGGCGTGGCCAGCACGGTGCGTGATGCCCATGTGCGTGATTACCACGCCATCGTCTTGTCGGACGGTTGCGCCGCCTTCAGCGAAGCCGCGCACCAGGCCGCGTTGGCCGACATGGCTTCGGTGGGTGATGTCATGGACAGCGCCACGTTTTTGAAACAACTGGGCTGACACCATGAACGCGCCGCTGCCGCAAGTTCGCCTGGCTGCTGATTTGCAAGCCGAGGACCACACACCTGTCGTGATCGTGGGCGCTGGCGCTTGTGGCCTCACGGCCGCGCTGGCATTGCACCGCTTGGGTTTGGATTGTGTGGTGCTGGAGCGCGATGCGTTTGCTGCGGGCTCTACCGCTTTGTCGTCGGGTTTTGTGCCTGCGCCTGGCACGCAAGCCCAACAGGCCCAAGGCATCACCGACAGCGTGGACTTGTTCGCATCAGACATTCAAGCTAAGGCCCACGGCCAAGCTGCAACCCACCTGGTGCAAGCCTATGCCCACAACATCGGCCCCGCCATGGACGCGCTGGCCCAACACCACGGCCTGCCCTGGCAGGTGCTGGACAACTTTTTGTACCCCGGCCACAGCGCCCACCGCATGCACGCCGTGCCCGAAAAAACTGGAGCTGGTCTCATGAGCCGCCTGCAAGCGGCGGCCGACGCCGCAGGCGTGGTGGTGCTCACACAAGCGCAAGTGACCGAGCTGTGGGCCGACGACGCACAGCGCATCCACGGTGTGGGTTTTGTCCGGCCCGATGGCCAAACTGAGCGGATCCGATGTGATGCGGTGATCTTGGCCTGCAACGGTTTTGGCGGGGCCACGGCCATGGTGAAAGAGATGCTGCCCGAGATGGCCGAGGCCACCTATGCGGGCCATGTGGGCAACGACGGCAGTGCGATCGCTTGGGGCCAACAACTGGGCGCACGCTTGGCCGACTTGGGCGCGTACCAAGGTCACGGCTCTTGGGCCGTGCCACAAGGGGCTTTGATCTCGTGGGCGCTGATGATGGAAGGCGGTGTGCAAATCAACGCCCAAGGCCAGCGCTTTCACGACGAAACCCAGGGCTACTCGGAGGCGGCGGTGCATGTGCTCGCACAGCCGGGTGGTGTGGCGTGGAATGTGTTTGACGATGCGCTGCTGGCCTTTGCGCAGGACTTTCCGGACTTTGTGGCGGCGCAAGGCGCGGGGGCGGTGCAACACGCCGCTGATGCGGTGGCGTTGGCGCAGCTGATCGGCTGCCCGCCAGACGCTTTGCAAGCCACTTTGAACGCAGTCCAACCCGGCACCGACCCTGCCACGGGCCGCACGTTCAAACGCGCCCTGCAAGCGCCGTTTCACGCCATCAAGGTGACAGGCGCTTTGTTCCACACCCAAGGGGGTTTGGACATCGACGCGCAAATCCGTGTGTTGCGCCAAGACGGCACACCTTTGCCCAATGTGCTGGCCGCAGGCGGCGCAGCGCGGGGTGTGTCGGGCCAAGAAGTCTGGGGTTATTTGTCGGGCAATGGTTTGCTCAGCGCCATCGCGGGTGGGCACATTGCGGCACACACCGCACAACAACTTTTGAAGGATTCGGCACCATGAGTCAGCCGCACAATTTGGCCCAGCGCCTGCAACAAGACCAGGCCTTGCTCGCCCCCGGTGTGT
Source organism: Limnohabitans sp. 2KL-3 (assembly GCF_001269405.1). Taxonomy (NCBI): domain Bacteria; kingdom Pseudomonadati; phylum Pseudomonadota; class Betaproteobacteria; order Burkholderiales; family Comamonadaceae; genus Limnohabitans; species Limnohabitans sp. 2KL-3. The sequence continues at coordinate 196,311 of NZ_CXON01000006.1, read as the reverse complement.
ACGACGCACTCACCGCGCTGGTGGCCCAGCAAGCCGGTTTTGAAGCCGTGTACCTGTCGGGTGCATCGATCGCCTACACGCGCCTGGGCCGCTCTGACATTGGCCTGACCACCGCCACCGAAGTGGCGCAGACCCTGGCGCACATCACCGACCGGGTCAGCGTTCCCGTGATCGTGGACGCCGACACCGGCTTTGGCAATGCGCTCAACACCCAGCGCACCGTGCGCGACTTCGAGCGGGCCGGGGCCGCGATGATCCAGATCGAAGACCAGACTTTCCCCAAGCGCTGCGGGCATCTGGACGGAAAGGGCGTGGTGCCGGTGGCCGAGATGCAGGGCAAGCTGCGTGCGGCGCTGGACGCCCGCCACGACCAAAACACCTTAATTTTGGCGCGCACCGACGCGGTGGCCGTGGAAGGCCTGGCCGCCGCGCTGGAGCGGGCCGAGCGTTACCTCGAATGTGGGGTGGATGCGCTCTTCATCGAAGCCCTGCGCTCCGATGAACAGATGAACCGCGCCTGCGCCCAGTTTGCAAACCGTGTGCCGCTCTTGGCCAACATGGTCGAAGGTGGCAAGACGCCGGTGCAAAGCGCGGCCGAGTTGGGCGAGCGTGGTTTCAAGATCGTGATTTTTCCGGGCGGCACGGCGCGGGCGGTGCTGCACACCTTGCAGGGCTACTACGCGAGCTTGCACACCCACCAGACCACGCGGCCCTGGCAGGAACAGATGCTGGACTTTGATGGCCTGAACGCGGTCATTGAAACGCCTCAATTGCTGGCGTTGGGGCAGCGCTACGAAAGCGGTGAAAAGGCATGACGCCCCACATCGTTTTGCGTGGCCTGCAAGTGGGCGACATCGGCTGGGTGGCGCACCGCCAGGGCATGTTGTACGCGCAAGAATACGGCTGGGACGGCACCTTTGAGGCCTTGGTGGCCGAAATCGCCGCGCAGTTCGTGAAGAACTTTGACGCCGAATGGGAGAACGCCTGGATTGCTGAACGCGAAGGCCAGGTGCTGGGCTCCGTGTTTCTGGTCAAGGTGTCCGAGCAAGAGGCCAAGCTGCGCTTGCTGTACGTGGAACCCGACGCGCGTGGCGCGGGCCTGGGTCGGCGCTTGACGCAAGAATGCATCGCCTTTGCACAAGCCAAGGGTTACGAAAAGCTCACCTTGTGGACCAATGACATCCTGCATGCAGCCCGCCGCATTTACCAGGAGGCCGGATTCGTTTTGGTGTCTGAAGAGCCGCACCATTCTTTTGGTGCCGATCTGGTGGGGCAGTACTGGTCGCTGGACCTGCAGGCGGGGTCCAGCAATCTGCCGGATTGAGCTTGAATCCCCCTTTTGCACAGAGTGGGTCTGTCCCATTGAGAATGAAAGCTGGTTTGGGTTTGGCGTCTGTCCCAAGCGTGTCATTTCAAAGTTTGTTCACTGATATAAATAAGCAACCATTGCATACACCAGCCCTTGGGCCTGTGTGACGTGGTGGAGACAAGCCATTGACATGGAGACAAACATGGACAGAAGAAACTTTTTTCAAAACAGTGCCCTGGTCACCACCGGTGCCCTTGCCGGTTGTGCTTTGCCCGGTGTGGCCCAGAACCAGCCGAAAACGCCTTTTTCGGTGCCTGCCACTTACATCCCCATCGAAGGCAGCGACGAGATGTTCCCGGTTCGCCGCATTTATTGCATCGGCCGCAACTACGCCGCCCATGCCCGTGAAATGGGCTCGGACCCCACACGCGAGCCACCGTTCTTTTTTCAAAAACCCACCGACGCCATCCAGTACGTGAAGGCCGGCACGGTGGCCGATCACCCCTATCCGCCGCTGACCAAAAATTACCATTACGAGGCCGAGTTGGTGGCCGTGCTGCACAAGGGCGGGCGCAACATTGCCAGAGACAAGGCGCTGGACCATGTGTATGGCTACACCCTGGGGCTGGACATGACGCGCCGTGATTTGCAGCGCGGCATGGGTGACCAGAAAAAGCCTTGGGAAATCGGCAAGAGTTTTGACAAGTCGGCGCCCATCGGTGCCATCCGCAAACTCGCACAAACCGGCCACATCACCCAAGGCAGCATCTGGCTGAAGGTCAATGGTCAAGTCAAACAAAACGCCAATTTGAACCAGATGATCTGGTCGGTGGCCGAGCAGATCGCGCAGTTGTCCGAAGCCTTTGAGCTGTTCCCGGGCGACATCATTTATTCAGGCACCCCTGAAAACGTCGGGCCGGTGGTGCGCGGAGATGTGATCGAGATGCACGTCGATGGCTTTCCCAACTTGAGCGTGAAGATCGTCTGAAGCTTCAGGTTCGGGCGGGGCACCAGCCCATTTCAAGCCAGTGCGCATAGCCTGGCTTGAAGGGCCAGGCCGTGTGTTGTACCGGGGTGCCTGCAGGCAACACCGGTTCGGTCAGATGGTCCAGCCAGGGGCTGATGGCCCCCAGCTGTTGTAGCCAGGCTTGCCCTTCGGCAGTCTCCATGGCCACCCTGGCCAGGCCCTGGCGCGACACAGGCATCGCGGTGCCCGGCAGGGTGCGACCAGACATGCGGTCATGCACGCTGCCCCAAGCGACATGTTTTAAGGTTTTTTGCAGCGATCGCAAACGGCGGCTGACCGCATCCAGGGGTTCGTGGGTGAACCTCAACTGTCCCAGCAGGTTGTCGAACCAGAAAAAGGCCCCTGGCATGGCCTGGGTGCATTCGCTCAATTGGGCCAAGCCATCGCCCGTGTGCAGGTGCAGGCGCGTGCCTTGTCTTTGCAAGTGCCGACCGTGCCGCCAGCGAAACAAGGGCGCGGCCAAGGGGTCGATGTCCCAGGCGTGAACCTCGTCAAATTGCGCCAGCCAGTCGGTGGGCAACATCCAGCCCGCACTGGCGCCCAATAAAACCAGCTGTTGGCGTGGCATGGTTTGCGCCGTCAACCAGTCGGCGATTTGTGCAGACGCGCTCGCCCAGTGTGCTTGGGATCGCCAAGCGCGCCAGTGCCAATGCCATCCGCCAGTCAGGTTCATGACCGAACTTTAAACCTTGAGCGAGGTGTTTTGTCCTGCATCGGCGGGTTCAAATGATCCGCCCATGACGCCACCAGGCCCAGGCGCAGCCCCAGGACACCAGCAGCATGCCCAGCAAGGCACACAAAGCGGAGATCTCGGTACGCCGGTGCTTTTTGAGCACGATCTTGCTGCTCAGGGATTGGTAAATCTGCAGCAGGTCCTGGCGGTTGTCGGCGCTGAAGTATTCAGCCTTGGTGATCTCGGCGATTTTTTTCAGGCTGGTCTCGTCCAGCTTGACCCGCATTTGCATGCCTTGGGCTTTGAGCACGGTGCCTTGCGCTGTGCCCACACCCACGGTGTAGACACGCACCCCCAGGTCGGCGGCCACCTGCGCCATTTTGATGGGGTCTGGCCCCGCATTGCCTTGGCCATCGCTGAGCAAAACGATGGCTGCTGCGGTGTTGGAGCCGGGGGGCACTTTGGGCAGGCTGATTGGCCGTAGGGGCGCGGTGCCCGATGCTGGGCCGGTTGGGGCCGGTTTGGGTCCACCCAGAGGTGTACCCGTCGAGGCTGGCGGCGTGGTTTCGCCGTCGATCAGACCACGCACGTCCAAGCCTGAGCCGGGCAGCATGGCATGGAGCGCAATCACGATGCCGCTGCCCAGGGCAGAGCCCGGCTGCAGACTGAGTTGGTCGATGGCCTGGATGACCAGATCGCGCTGGTCGGTGGGGGCTTGCACCAAGGCCGCTGCACCCGCCACGCTGACCACGCCCAACTTGACTTGGCCAGGTTGCCCCAGCACAAAGCTTTTGGCTGCCGCCTGAGCCGCTTCGATGCGGCTGGGTTGAACATCGCCGGCCCGCATGCTGCCCGAGCTGTCGATGGCCAGCATCACGGTGTCTATGCGGCTGGGCAAGAGCAAGATGGCCTGGGGCCTGGCGATCGCCACCAGCAAGCCACCCAGACCCAGCAGCACCAGCAGCGCCGGAGCGTGTCGCGTGAAGCGGATGTTGGTCGCACCGGTGTTCATATTGGCCGAGGGCCATGCCCGCTGCACGCCACGGCGCTGCCAAGCGATGTACACGCCCAGCCACAGCGGCAAGGTGGCCAGCAGCCACAGCAGGCTCGGCCAGACGAACTGAATCGAATGCCATTCAAGCATGAACACCTCCAGCTTGAACGGGCCGCTGGCTGCCCAAAGGGGCTGCACGGCCACCGGTGCTCAACTGGCTGGCGCGTTTGCGCAGTTGTGCAAAACGCAGCAAGGCCTGGTCGAGAGCTTCGTCGGTGTTCAGCTCCAGGCAGTCCACACCGGCTTGGCTCAGGCTGCTCAGCAAAGCCGCTTCACGCTCCTGCGCATGTTGTGCAAAACGCTGTCGGAAAGCCGCATCGTTGCCATCCACCAGCAGCTGCTCACCCGACTCCGCGTCTTGCACCAGCAGCATGCCGGTGTTGTCGGGCCAGGCCATCTCCAGCGGGTCGCGCAGACGCACGGCCACCACTTCATGACGCCGGGCCAACTGGGCCAGCGGTTTTTCCCAGCCGGGTGGGCTGATGAAGTCGGACACCACAAACACCGCCGAGCGGCGTTTGAGCACCGACTGAGCCTGCATCAACCATGGCCCCAGCGCGCTGGTCTGCACGGCCTGGGCTTGGCTTGGGTTTTGGTTTTGGTTTTGGTTTTGACCCGCCTGCAGCATCTGGTGAACGATGTGCAGCAGATGCCGCCTGCCAGAGCGTGCGGGCACCACGCTGTGGGCTCGGTCTTGCCCGGTGAACAGCATCAGGCCCACGTGGTTGCCGTGTTGTGACAGCAGCTTGGACAGCACGGTCACGATGCTGCAGGCCAATTGGCGCTTGCTGGTCGGGCCCGAGCCAAACGCCACCGAGGCCGACAAGTCGACCACAAACCAAGCGGCGATTTCGCGGTCTTCCTGGTGTTCGCGCACATACGGTGTTTGCATGCGGGCGGTCACGTTCCAGTCGATGTGGCGCACGTCGTCGTGCGCTTGGTATTCGCGCAGATCGGCCAGCACCAGGCCGCTGCCGCGAAACAGGCTTCGGTAGTCGCCTTGCAGCTGGCCGTCGAGCCGTTTGAGTACGGTCCATTCCAGCCTTTGCAGCCATTGCGCTGCATTGGGCCATGGCGTGTTTGCGCTAGGTGTGTCAGACACCACAGCCTGGGGCTGGCCGCTGTCAGCGGCCGCCGTGGCCTCAGTTCGCTTCTTGCGCAGCCAGCTGAACATGGCGGTCCAGGGGGTGACTCGGTGCGGGCACGGCCTGCAGGATTTTCAGGATCAGCGCATCGGCCGTCATGCCGTCGGACAAGGCTTCGTACGACAGCACCAGGCGGTGGCGCAGCACGTCGGGCACCAGGTCGATCAGGTCTTGCGGCAGGGCGTAGGGGCGACCGCGCAAGAAGGCCAGCGCACGGGCCCCTTCGATCAGGGAAATGGTGGCGCGGGGGCTGGCACCAAAGGTCAAATAGGGCGCCAGTTCGGGCAAGCCACAGCGCACGGGGTCGCGCGTGGCGGCCACCAGTTTCACGGCGTACTGCACCAGGGCCGGGTCGACATAGCCTTGGCGGCACTGTGCTTGCAGCGCCATGAGTTGTGCGGTGTCGGCTACGGCTGCTGCGGTGGCGGGCATGCCGGTCACGCGCTGCACGATCACGAACTCTTCTTCCTCGGTGGGGTAGCCCACCAGCACCTTCATCATGAAGCGGTCCACCTGCGCTTCGGGCAAGGGGTAGGTGCCCTCGGTTTCGATCGGGTTTTGTGTGGCCATCACCAAAAAGGGGCGGGGCACCGCATGGGTTTCGCCCGCAATCGTCACTTGCCGCTCTTGCATGACTTCGAGCAGGGCGCTTTGCACTTTGGCGGGTGCACGGTTGATTTCGTCGGCCAGCAACAAGTTGGCAAACACCGGCCCCAGCACGGTGCTGAACTCGCTTGTTTTGGGGTTGAAGATGCGGGTGCCCACCAAGTCGGCGGGCAGCAGGTCGGGCGTGAACTGGATGCGCTTGAAGCTGCCACTCACAGTTTTGGCGAGCGTGTTCACGGTGAGTGTTTTGGCCAACCCTGGCACGCCTTCAATCAGCAAGTGGCCTTGCGCGAGGATGGCCACCAAAATGCGTTCGAGGAAGGCGTCTTGCCCCACCACCACGCGTTTGACTTCGTAGAGCACGCGTTCCATCAGCGCGGCGTTAGGGGCGTTGACGCCAGCGCTTTGGGGCGTCTGGCCCTGGTTCCATGCCAATTCAGAGGGGTTCATGCACAAAGCCTTTCAAGATTGCTGGGGTCATCAAAATTCAAAACGGCGACACGCCCATGCCACCGCCCGCGCTTTCAATGGTGGCGGCAAACACGATGCCAATGAAGGTGCGGGCCGAGGTGGGATTGAGGATGGCGGTCACGATGCCCACCACCTCGCCGGCCATGTTGATGAGCGGCCCGCCCGAGTTGCCGGGGTTGGCAGCGGCATCGGCCTGGATCAGGCCGCGCATCATGGTTTTACCCTCGGAGCCGAAGGACCTGTTCAGGCCCGAGACCACACCGGCCGAGACGGAGGGACCAATGCCAAAGGGAAAGCCCACGGCCACCACTTCGTCACCGGGTTGCAGGTTCTGGCTGCTGCCCAGCGTGGCGGGCTGCAGGTCATCGGGCAGGCGCTTGGCCTTGATCACGGCCAGATCGTTTTCGGGTTGCACGCCGATCACCAGCGCTTCCGATTCCGTGCCATCGGCAAAAGTGACCTGGATGCGTTTGGCGCCTTGCACCACATGCAAGTTGGTCAGGATGACGCCTTCTTCCGAGATGACCACACCCGAGCCCACACCCGTGTTTTGCATCTCGCCTTTGGGGTTTTTCTTGTCTTCGTCCTGGGTGTGCACACGCACCACGGAGGGTGCAATCAACTGCGCGGCACGGGCGGCCCGCGATGGCAGCTCTTGGGTGTTCAGGGTGTGCAGCACCGCCGCGTTGATGTCGTCTTGGGTCAGCCGCTGCGGCGCACCCACCTGCCGGGTCAGGGCCCAAGTCAGCGTGGCGCTGAGCAAGGCGCACAGCAACAAAGTGGTCCAAAGCGGAAGACGCTGCAAGCGCTGATGGATGTGGCTGGCGCTGCGGGAAGCCGAGGGTGCTGAAGGGGTGACGACCGCCGCTACTTCTGTTGCAGGCAGTTGGTGAGTCCCTTGTGCTGAAGGCTTTCGGCTGTAGAGTGCGGCGCGTTTCATCGTTGTGGGGGCCTTCGGTGATACAGTGACCTGACTTCATTGCACGCCACACAACATGCACTTTATCTGGCCCGAGCTGCTTTGGCTATTGCTGTTGATCCCCCTGTTGGTGGTGGGGTACATCCGGGCTTTGCGCCGCAAACGCACCGAGGTGGTGCGTTACTCCAGTTTGAACTTGATTCGACCTGCATTGGGTCCCGGACACCGCATCCGCAGACACATTCCCCCTGCTTTGCTGTTGTGTGCCTTGACGCTGGTGCTGCTGGGCACGGCCAGGCCCAGTGCGCGCATCACCTTGCCAGCGGACTACCTGACTTTGGTGCTGGCGATGGACGTGTCGCGCAGCATGCTGGCCGAAGACGTGCCGCCCAGCCGAATCGTTGCGGCCCAGCAGGCGGCCAAATCTTTTCTTCAGGAACTGCCCGGTCATGTGCGTGTGGCTGTGGTGTCTTTTGCGGGCAATGCGCAGCTGGTGCAGGGCGTGACGGACCAGAAAGAAGCTTTGCTGGCCGCGATTGATGGCTTTCAGTTGCAGCGCGGCACGGCCACCGGCAGCGGCTTGCTGGTCGCCCTGAACACCTTGCTGCCCGAATCGGCCATTGATTTGGAGTCGGTGTTGTACGGTGCAGAGTTCAAGTCGGGCAGCCTGACCGCGCAAGGCGGTGGCTCGGCTGGGCGTTCGCTGGACCAGCGTTCTGCGCCTGCAGCTTCTGAGTCTCCCAAGTCGGTGCCAGTGGGCTCGTACACGGCCGGAGCCGTGATCTTGTTGTCCGATGGCCGCCGCACCACCGGGCCTGATCCGGTCGAGGTGGCCAAGTGGGCTGCCTCCAAAGGTGTGCGTGTCTACACCGTGGCCTTTGGTACACCGAATGGCTTCATTCCGGGCTTCGAAGGCTTTTCTTTTTACGCCAAGGTCGATGAAGAAGCTTTGCAAAAGGTGGCCGAGACCACAGGTGCGGAGTTTTTCAGGGCGACCAACGCCAATGACTTGGCCATGATTTACCAGCACTTGTCGTCCAAGTTCACCTTGGAGCGTCGAGATACCGAAATCAGCGCCCTGATGGCGGCGCTGGCGGGTGTGTTCGTGTTGCTGGCCATGGGCTTGTCCATGCGCTGGTTCCGCCACTGAGGGGAGCGTTCAAACCCCCGCACGGGGACACTGTTGTGCCCTGCGCCGCGTGGGGTGAATCGCCGAAGTTCAGCCTTGATTGAGCCGTTCGTTTTGCGGAAACATGAACTTCTTGGCGTCCGCGTCCATCTCGGTCTTGAATGTGTATTTCGTCTTGAAGGCCTCGGCACGCTGAGCCGCCGGGCGGGCGTTGACCAAATCGAGCAGGCGTTTGATGTGGGGGTATTGCGTCCAAGTGGCGTCGCCCGTGCCCAGCACATAAGGCAGCATGCGGGCCCAGCCCCACAGGGCCATGTCCACCACGCTGTAGTGTTCGCCCAGCATGTAGGTGTTGTGCGACAAATGTTTTTCCAAAACCGTCCAGTGGCGGTGGGCTTCAAAGTCGTAGCGGTTCAGGGCGTACTCTTTGGGCTCGGGGGCGGCATGTCGAAAGTGCACCGACTGGCCAGAAAACGGGCCAATGCCACTGGCGATGAAGAGCAGCCAGGACAGTGCCGCGCCACGCTCTTTGGCTTGAGCGATCGCTGGCATAAACTTTTGTTCGCGGTCGGCCAGGTACAGCAAGATGGCGTTGCTGTCGAAGACGGTCACGTCCCCATCGGTGATGGCGGGCACTTTGGCATTGGGGTTGACGGCCAAAAAGGCGGATACAAATTGCTCGCCCTTGCGCGTGTCCACCGGCACGGCTTCAAAAGGCAGGCCCAGCTCTTCGAGCAGCAGGGCGATCTTCATGGGGTTGGGTGCGGCGTTGAAGAAAAATTTCAGCATGAGAGCATTCCATTCAAAGGGGGTGAAGGTCAAAGAGCGTGATGGTTAAAGGCGTGAGGGTTAAAGGTTAGAGCAGCCCAGCATCCAATGCCCACGTCCCCAACCCGTTCAAGTGTCGCCCAGACCCGACCTGGCTGGGGCCGCTTGCCAGTCATGTGTGTGACTCAGGGGGGCGTGCTTTGTTGTTACGTTCGCCGCTTGCTCACAGCCAGGCTGTTGTTCAAGACCGCCGAACAGACGCTTGTCCTCTTGCCAATGAATTTCATCTTTTTTCTCAGGAACCCTTCATGACCGAACGATTGGCCCAGATCCGCTATGACGATTTGCCCGCCGAGGTGAAGCCTTTGGCCGACGACATCCTCAAGGTCTCCAGTGCCGCGCTGGGCGGACCCTACAACGCCTTGTTGCGCAGCCCGGACATGGCCCGGCGTGCCTTTGATTTTCTGGATTACCTGCGCTTCAAGACCTCGGTCAACAAACGCCTCAATGAATTCGCCATCCTGATTCAGGCGCGCATTTCGAATGCGCAATATGAGTGGTGGGCACACGAAATCATTGCCCGCAAAGCAGGCTTGTCTGATGCGGTGATGCGTGACTTGCAGCTGTGCCAACGGCCGACCAGCATGCAAGACGACGAGCGCCTGGTGTATGACTTCTGCATTCAACTGTCTCTCAACCACCGCGTGCCCGATGCGCTTTGGCACGAGGCTGTGACCCAAATGGGCGAGCAGGCGGTGGTGGACCTCACGGTCTTGTCGGGCACCTATGTGATGGTGTCCATGCTGCTGAACGCCACGCAAGTGGGCATTCCCGGCGGCGGTGCTGAACCCTTGCAGGTGTTGAGCCCTCTGGAGATTCGCCAGCGTTTGTTGGCCTGATCGGTCACACTGCGGCGTTCACAAAAGGAGACACCCATGACCATTCGTTTCATCCGCACGGGCTTGGCCATGCTGCTTGCAGCCAGCGCTTTGCAAGCCTGGGCACAAGACTTTCCCAACCGTGCCATCACCATGGTGATGCCTTATGCCGCGGGCGGCCCGGGCGACACCATCACGCGTGTGTTTGCGGGGGCCATGCAAAAGCATTTGGGTCAGCAAATCGTGGTGGACAACACCGCAGGCGCTTCGGGCTCGATCGGCACCGCCAAGGTGGCCCGTGCCAAAGCCGACGGCTACACCTTGCTGATGATCCACGTCAGCCATGCGACCAACCAGGCCATGTACAAAAGCCTGCCTTACCACCCGGTGGATGACTTTGAGCCGATTGGCCGGGCCACCAGTGGCCCCATGGTGATCGTGGCACGCAACGATTTCCCGGCTAAAAACCTCAACGAGTTTGTGGCCTACCTCAAAGCCAATGCGGCCAAGGTCAGTCTTGCGCATGCGGGTGTCGGATCGGCCTCGCACCTTTGTGGCTTGATGATGATGAACGCCTTGAACGTCAAGCTCAATGAGATTCCCTACAAGGGTACAGGTCCGGCCTTGACCGATTTGATGGGCGGTCAGGTGGACCTTTTGTGTGACCAGACTTCGGGCACCGTGCCTTCGGTCAAGACGGGCAAGATCAAGGCCTATGCCTCGGCGGGCAAGACCCGCCTGCCGCAACTGCCCGAAGTTCCCGCCATTTCAGATGCGGGTGTAGAAGGTTTTGACATCAACATTTCCTTTGGGCTGTATGCGCCAAAAGGCACGCCCAAACCTGTGCTGGATCAGTTGACGGGGGCTTTGCAAAAATCGGTGAGTGATCCCGAGGTGCGCCAGCGTTTGGAGGCCATGGGCATCTCTGCGGTGTCTGCTGACTTGGCCCGTCCCGAGGCCTTGCGTGCGCACCTGAAAAACGAAATCGACACGCTGGGTGGTTTGTTGATCAAGGCGGGTGTGAAAGCCAACTGAGCGCATGCGATGGTGTTGAGGCCATGAGGTGTCCCTCTCGCCTGTACGGGAGATGAATTGATGAAAAATTGGTGGCCTTTGCTGTTGACCCTGGTGATCCAGGCCATGGTGGCCATGGCCTTGCTCACCTTGCCAGTGATGGCACCGGTGGTGGCGGAGGCCATGCAAGTCTCTCCGGCTTTGGTGGGTTTGTATGTGTCAGTGACCTATGCCGGGGCCATGGTGTCCACCTTGATGGGGGGCGCCACGGTGGCCCGTCTGGGGGCCATCCGAGTCAGCCAATGGGGGTTGATCTTGTGCGCCTTGGGTTTGTTGCTGTGCGCTGTGCCTTGGTTTCCGGCCATGGTGCTGGGGGCGGTGTTGATTGGTTTGGGTTACGGCCCGATCACCCCGGCCAGTTCCCATTTGCTGGCGCGGACCACGCCCAAAGACCGCATGTCGCTGGTGTTTTCGCTCAAGCAAACAGGCGTGCCCTTGGGCAGCATGTTGGCCGGTGCCATCGTCCCGCCTTTGCTGCTGGTCATGAACTGGCAGGCCAGCTTGGTCGCTGTGGCGGTGGTGTGTGTGCTCTGCGCTTGGGTGTCACAAGCTTTGCGCACCGAGCTGGACGGTGACCGTCGGCCAGAGACGCTGGTGCAATGGCGCAGCCTGATCCAGCCCATCCGGCTGGTGTTGGCGCACCGCGCTTTGCTCACCATGGCGTCTTGTTCGTTCATGTTTTCCATGGTTCAGCTGTCGCTGACCACTTACCTGGTGACCTTTTTGCACGATGACCTGTCTTATGGTTTGGTTGCAGCGGGCCTGGCTTTGTCGGCCACACAAATCGGGGGCATTGGTGGGCGCATTGCCTGGGGGTATGTGGCCGACCGATGGTTGGGCGCACGTCGCATGCTGCTGCTGTTGGCCAGCATGATGGCCTTGGGGGCTTTGGCCTCGGCCTTTTTGACGCCAGAAACACCGCAAAGTGTTGTGATTGGCATTTTGGTGGCCTTTGGTGCATCGGCCATTGGCTGGAACGGCGTGTACTTGGCTGAGGTGGCGCGTCGTGCACCCGCTGGCATGGCCAGCATGGCCACAGGCGGCACCTTGGCCTTCACGTTTTTGGGTGTGGTGGTGGGGCCACCGATGTTTGGGGCCTTGTCGGGCTTGTTTGGCACCTACCGGGCCGGTTTTGTCGGCCTGATGGTCATGGCCAGCGTCAGCGGCACGGTACTCTATTGGAGCCAACGCCAGCGTTGAGCATGGGCTTTCAGGCCGCCAGCAATATCTGGTCGATCCAAGCTTGAATGGCGGGACCGTCCATGCCGTGTGCCAGACCCAGCAGCATGACGATGCGCACTTTGTGCGGTGGCAAGGGGCCTGCCGTCAAAATCCCGTACTGCGCGTCGGCGTACACGCTGGCCCGCGTCACGCTGCCGGTGATGAATCGGGCGCAACGGGCCACCAGCACGCCTTGGGCGGGCAGTGATTGGATGAAGGCGCGGTAAGCCGTGGGCGTGTTGGCGTTGCCCAGACCTGCGTGCACAATGCCCTGCGCCCCGGCGGCCACAAAGGCCCGCATCGCGGTCTCGTCCACCCCTGCATAGGCCACGGCGATGTCCACCCTTGGCCAGCTGGCGGGGGTTTGCCAAGCCACCGTGGGGGCCCGTGCGGCGGCGCGAAACCACTGCACTGCTTGGTCGGCCACCTCGCCCACGGCACCGGCCAGAGGGCTGTCAAAGGCTTCTACGCTGCTCACATGGCGTTTGCCCACCCACAGGCCCGAGTGAATCCGGCCGTTCATCACCACCAGCGTGCCCCTGCCCTGTGCACCAGGGCAGGCGGCCACACTGCAAGCGTCCAGCAAATTGGCTGGACCATCGGCCGAGTAGGCGGTGGCCGGGCGCATGGCCCCCACCACCACGATGGGTTTGTGCGTGTCCACGCTCAGGTGCAAAAAGGTCGCGGTTTCTTCCAGCGTGTCGGTGCCGTGTGTGACGACAATGCCCACCACATCGGGGTTGTGCACGGCTTTCATCACAGCGGCATGCAGGTCCAGCCAGTGCTCGGGGCGCACGTCGTAGCTGGCCAATTGCATGGGTTGAGTGACCTCGATGTCGTAACGCTGACGCAGCTCGGGCACGGTGTCGACCACAGCGGCCAGGCTCAGGCTGGCGGGTTGGTAGTCGGTGCTGACCGAGGCAGCGCTGGCCGCGCCTGCGATGGTGCCGCCCGTGCCGATCAGGGCCAAACGGGGTTTTGTCATGGTTCAAGTCTCCGAAAAAATCATGTTCACGCAGCCCAGTGGGCCGTAATCGGCGCTGGCACTGTCGCCGGGCGCCAGTTCGAGCGGCACCATGCAGGTGCCGGTGGTCACCACCTGACCTTTTTGCAGCGTGATGCCCAAGTCTGACAGCTGGTTGGCCAGCCAGGTCAGAGCAATGCGCGGGTCGCCCAGCACGTTGCCGCCTGTGCCGTCACGGGTGTACTTGAGCGTGCTGCCGTGTTGGACCCGGGCGTGCACCGGGTAGGTGCTCAAGTCCAGGTCGCGCCAGAGATCGGGCGCGGCCGGGCCCAGCACAAAGTGGCGTGCGCAGGCGTTGTCGGCCAGCAGTTGCGCTTCGCCCGCTGCAGTAAAAGGGTCCAGGCGCGAGTCGGGCACTTCAAGGGCGGGGTGCAAAGTGGCCACGGCGGCCATGACTTGTTGCTGGGTGTAGGGTGCGGCTTGTGGCGGCAGGTCTTGCGCCATGGCAAAGGCAAATTCCGGCTCGGCCACCCGCATGCGGTTGCCCACAGACGGCACGGTGGCCCCGTTGTCAAACACCTGACCCGACAACAGCCGCCCGGCCATGGGGCCACTCACGTTGATGTGGGCTTGCCCGTTCGCACTGGTGGCTGCGATTTTCCAGCCTAGCACGCTGCGCCCGGAAACGAGAGGCAGCTGGGCTTGGGCGGCGTAGCCTTGTTGAGCATTCACAGGACGACAGTTCATGGGCAGGGTGATCAACACTTGATCAGATTGCCAATGTTGCCAAATGATTTGAGCGGCTTGCGTGGCCGCTTGATGCTCGGTTTGTGCGGGTTGCTTGGCTTGAATACTCATCTGTCAATTGTTGCGCGAAGTGGCACGAAAACGCGAAAAAATTTGTGTATAATTTTGGGTTTGACGGCAACGTTAAAAAAATTTAGGTGATATAGCTCAGTTGGTTAGAGCGCAGCATTCATAATGCTGATGTCGGTGGTTCAAATCCACCTATCACCACCAAATACAAAACCCGCAGTTTCACGACTGCGGGTTTTTTGTTTTGTGGGCCCCATTCGCTTGTGGCCAAGCCCCCAGCCCTGTCAGACCTTCGTCCCTCGGTTATGGTCAGGGGATGAACAATCAATCCTGGATGCATGGTTTGAAGCTGGGTGCTCGCCAGTTGTGGCGCGATTTGCGGGCGGGAGAGTTGCGCCTGTTGATGGTGTCGGTGGCCTTGGCGGTTGCTGCCTTGACAGCGGTGGGTTTTCTGGCTGATCGGATGCAGTCGGGCTTGTGGCGCGATGCGCGTCAGCTGTTGGGGGGCGATGCGGTGGTGGTGAGCGACCAGCGCACGCCCGATGCCTTTGTGCAAAAGGCCCGTGATGCCGGTTTGCAGAGCAACACCAATGTGAGTTTTCCGACCATGGCGCGGGCCATGAACGCGCCGGACGGTGCTGCGCCACCCGCGACCCGTTTGGTGGCCCTCAAAGCGGTGGAGCCGGGTTATCCCTTGCGCGGCCGTCTGGAAATCGCAGGTCAAAACGCGGCCAGCATCCCGCCCGAGGGCGAAGTCTGGGTCGATGCGGCCTTGCTCGAAGCCTTGAATGTGCAAGTCGGCCAGATGCTGGGCTTGGGTGAGCGCAGTTTGCGCATTGGCGCCACCATCACGCGAGAGCCCGACCGGGGCGCGGGTTTCATGGCTTTTGCACCACGCGTGATGATGAACATGGCCGATTTGGCCTCTACCGGTTTGGTGCAGCCGGCCAGTCGCGTGAGCTGGCGCATGGCCGTGGCGGGCAGCGATGCGGCCGTGGGCCAGTTTTTGCCCTGGGCGAAGGCAGAGGTCGACAAGCCCGAGGTGCGCGGCGTGAAAGTCGAGTCGCTGGACAGCGGTCGCCCCGAGATGCGCCAGACCCTGGATCGCGCCTCCCAATTTTTGAACCTGGTGGCCTTGTTGGCCGCCTTGCTGTGCGCTGTGGCGGTGGCCTTGGCGGCCCGAAGCTTTGCTGAGCGGCAGTTGGATGCCTGTGCTTTGCTGCGAGTTTTGGGGCAAAGCCAGCGCACACTCACATTGAGTTATGGCTTGGAATTTCTGGGTGCTGGCCTGGTGGCCAGTGTGCTGGGGGTGTTGGCCGGTTATGGCGTGCACTTGGGTTTTGTGCAGTTGCTGGCCGGTCTGGTCGATGCCAACTTGCCCGGTGCCACGCTGCAGCCCGCGCTGATGGGGCTGGCCATGGGCTTGACGCTGCTGGTGGCTTTTGGCCTGCCGCCCGTGTTGCAGCTGGCCAAGGTGCCACCGCTGCGCGTGATCCGTCGCGACCTGGGCAGCGTGCAGGTGCGCTCGGGCCTGGTGCTGGTGATGGGTTTGCTGGGCTTTGCCGCGACCTTGCTCATGGTCAGCCGCAACCTGACGCTGGGTCTCATCACGGTGGGTGGTTTTGCCGTGGCGCTCTTGGTGTTTGCCGCATTGGCGGCGGCGGCTTTGTTTTTGCTGCGCCGGGTGGTGCCCGACGAGTCGGCCCCGCGCTGGCTGCGCTTGGCCACGCGGCAGGTGGCGGCGCGGCCGGTGTTTGCGGTGGTGCAGGTCAGTGCTTTGTCGGTGGGTTTGCTGGCGCTGGCTTTGCTGGTCTTGCTGCGCACCGACCTGATCGCGAGCTGGCGTCAGGCGACACCGGTGAATGCCCCCGACCGCTTTGTCATCAACGTGCAACCTGAGCAAGCCCAGGACTTTTTGGCGCACCTCCAAAAGGCGGGCGTGCAGTCGCCCGATTGGTTTCCGATGATCCGGGGGCGGTTGGTGGCCATCAATGGTCGTGTCATCGGCCCCGATGACCTGATGGCCGACCGGGGCAAACGCTTGTTGGACCGTGAAATCAACCTTTCGCACAGTGCCGTTTTACCGGACCACAACCCCTTGGTGGCCGGGCGCTGGCAGCCCGAGGAGGCTGACGGCGTGAGTGTGGAAGAGGGCATCGCCCAAGCGCTGGGTCTGAAATTGGGTGACCGCCTGGGCTTTGACATTGCCGGTCAGCCGCACGAGGCACGGGTCACCTCTTTGCGCAAGGTGGATTGGGCGTCGATGCGGGCGAATTTCTTCATGCTGTTTCCAGTCTCGAAAATGCCCGACTTGCCCATGACCTACATGGCCGCTTTCCGCTCACCCGAGGGCGTGCCCGGTTTTGAAAATGCCATGGTCAACGCTTTCCCCAACATCACCAGTGTGGACATGCGCAGCACATTGGCGCAGGTGCAGCGGGTCATGGACCAGGTGATCCGGGCCGTGGAATTCTTGTTTGCCTTCACCTTGGCTGCAGGCCTGATGGTGTTGCTGGCCGCCGTGGGCGCAAGCCGCCAGGCGCGTGAGCGCGAATACGCCATCATGCGGGCGCTGGGTGCGGGCCGCAGCCTGCTGGCGCAGGTTCAGCGCACCGAGCTGCTGGGCATTGGCTGGCTGGCGGGCTTCATGGCCAGTGCCATGGCCCTGGTGGTGGGCTGGGCTTTGGCCCGTTATGCCTTCGAATTCGCCTGGCAGCCGCCTTTGTGGGCCCCTTTGGCTGGAGGCCTTGCCGGGGCCTTGTTGGCCTGGGGCGCGGGCAGTTTGAGCCTGGCCGGGGTGTTGCGCCAGCCGGTGGTGCAGACTTTGCGGCAAGCCGGGCAGTGATCTTTCCGGGTCAGGGCCCTTCGCAACACGTCACAATCCACCGCTATGAACATCGACGAAAAGCCCCCGTTTGACACGCCCTTTGATTGGATCGGTGGCGAAGCCGCTGTGCGTGCACTGTCTGACCGGTTTTATGACCTGATGGACATGGAGCCCGGCTACAAGGCACTGCGCGATGCGCACGGCAGCAGCTTGGACGGTGCCCGCGACAAGCTGTTTTGGTTTTTGTGTGGCTGGCTGGGCGGGCCCGAGCATTACACCGAGCGCTTTGGCCACCCGCGTTTGCGCATGCGGCACATGCCGTTCTCGATTGGTGTGCTCGAGCGCGACCAGTGGCTCGCTTGCATGGACCAGGCCATGAGCGAGTTGGACGTCGACCCGGTGCTGCGTGAGCGCTTGGGGGCCAGTTTTTTCAAAACCGCCGATTGGATGCGCAACCGGGGCGTTTGACGCCCATTTGAACTGCTGTGCCATCCGCCCCACTTGTCCACTTTCACCATCACGGTGTGCCGAGCACGCCCAAAAACGCCCTGCTAGAAGCGACCATGAAAATCACTGCACTGCAAGACCTGAAACAGGTGCGCCAACAGCTGGCCCATGCCCACGCACAAGCCCAGGCTTTGGCTGCGGCGCAAGCCTTGGCCACCCAACAGCGCGAGGCTGAAAAAAACCTGTTTGTACGTGCTGTGGGCAGCGTTCAGCGTCTGCCAACACCCAGCATGGTGAGTTTGGAAAAACCGGGACCTGCTCCCATTGCACACCAACGCCAGCTGGACAACGAAGCGGTGTTGCGCGATTGTCTGAGCGACGAATTTGATGCGAGCACCTTGCTTGACACCGATGACGCCTTGAGCTTTCGCCGCCCAGGCGTGGGCCGAGATGTGATCCACAAGCTGCGCAAAGGGGAATGGTCCATCCAGCGGGAAATTGACCTCCATGGTTTGCGCAGCGATGAAGCTCGTTTGGCCTTGTCCGAATTCATTCGCTTGGCGCACCGCCAGGGCATGCGTTGCCTGCGTGTGGTGCACGGCAAAGGCTTGGGGTCTCCCGGTAAAACACCTGTGCTCAAATCGAAAGTCCACAGCTGGCTGGTGCAAAAAAACCAAGTCATGGCGTTTGTTCAGGCCAAACCGGCCGAAGGCGGAGCCGGGGCGCTGGTGGTCTTGCTCAAGCCCGCAGGTTGAGCGCAAGCCCCAGACTGAAGGGGCAGCCGAACTGACGCCAGTCAATGCGGTGTTTGCGCCTGCTCACAAGTCACCTGAACACGTTGGCGCTGGCCGTTTTCATCCTGTCGCATGGCGCTCAGGCAGCCACCCCAGACGCAACCGGTGTCCAATGCCCAAATGTCGCTGCGTTCTTGCCAGCCCAAGGTCGACCAGTGACCAAATGCGATGGTGATGTCGTTGGTGCGCCGACCCGGTACATCAAACCAGGGCATGAAACCCTCAGGAGCCTTTGCTGCACTGTCTTTGGTGGCAAATTCCATGGCCCCCTGGGCTGAACAAAAGCGCAGCCGCGTCAAGGCATTCACCACCACGCGCCAGCGAGCCAGTCCTGTCAGATCCTCGGACCATGTGTTGGGCTCGTTGCCGTACATATGGGCCAAAAAATAAGTCAAATCGGGTCCGCGCAACACGGACTGCACCTCGTCTGCCAAAGACAATGTTTGCGCCAAGGTCCAGTCCGGCAAAACTCCGGCATGAACCGACAGCACCTCGTGTGACCACAGTGCCAGCTGTTGTTGGCGGAGCCAGTGGATCAAAACATCCCGGTCGGGTGAGTTCATCAACTCATCCAGCGTATCGAGTCGCTTGGTTCGACTGAAGCCAAATGCCACAGCCAAGGCATGCAAATCATGGTTGCCCAACACACACTGGACACTGCCTTGCAAGGCCATCAAACGCCGCAAAACGCCAGCTGAGTCTGGCCCCCTGTTGACCAAATCGCCCAAAACAATCAATTGGTCACGGCTTGGTGAAAAATCCACTTCTTCTAACAAACGGCCTAAAGGCGCATTGCAGCCTTGAATGTCACCTGCCCAGTAAACAGCCATGGCGTGCCTTTGCTTGAAAAAAGAGGAATGAAGTCTTGGTTGTCATGAAGCCATTTTGTAAAACATGGTGACCCCACGGAGCTCGAACAGACACGCCGTGTAAAACCATGACATTGGAAATTGGAGGAGATTTCAAGAAGTAAAAGATTAAGGTTGTGACATTTATAGCGTAATCAAAAAACGATCCCGACCTTGTTTTAAAAAGCTCAATTTTTGCTGTATATTCGCAGATTATTTCACTGAGAAACCATCATGACCCAATCATACAAAGAGTTATTGCAACAACGTGAAGCCCTCGAGCAAGCCATTGCCCAAGCTCGCCAAAATGAGATTTCTAGCGCCGTTACCAAAATCCGTGAACTGGTCAGTGAGTATGAATTGACGGCACAGGACGTGTTTCCTGGCCGTACCACCAAATCACAAGCGGTCAAGTCCACCAGCAAAGTGGCCGCCAAATACCGCGATCCCGCAACAGGTCAAACTTGGACAGGTCGCGGCAAAGCCCCCAAGTGGATTGAAGGCAAAGACCGTACGCCCTACGTCATTGCTTGAATTGATCGAGGTGGTTTGGGTTTTTTAAACCAAGCCATAATTGACAGAATTATTAATTTTGTTCGAATCAAACGCAGCCATTTTGATCGTGGCTGCATCAGATGCAAGCCAGCGGGCTCATTCAAAAGAATGAGCCCGTTTCTTTATAGTGGTGCTGAAGATCCAAAACGCCGATCCCGGGTTTTGAACCACTCAATGGCCTTGTCCAGTTGATCGGTTGTAAAGTCTGGCCAAAGCGCCTCACTGAAAAACATTTCGGCATAAGCTGCTTGCCAAAGCATGAAGTTGCTGATCCGGGATTCTCCACCGGTGCGAATCAACAGATCGACTTCGGGGGCATTTTCAGTGGACAGAAATCGAGACAAGGCCTCTTCGGTCAAAAGGTCCATTGATGCTTCTGGATTTGCCAAACGCCAAGCTTTAACCGCTTGGATCATGTCCCATCGGCCCCCATAGTTGGCGCAAACATTCAAGGTTATTGCTGTGTTGCCTGCAGTCTTTTCTTGAGCCATGGCAATCAGTTCCTGCAAGGGTGTCGAAAACCTGTCGGTATCTCCAAGCACTTTCAGGCGCACACCATTGGTGTTCATGTTGTTGATTTCATTTTTCAAGTAGGTCATGAATAAATTCATGAGACTGCTGACTTCATCTTCTGGTCGTTTCCAGTTTTCGGTGCTGAAAGCAAACAAGCTCAGTTGAGGAATGCCGATTTCTGCGCATGCTTTAACGATGTCTCGCACGCGTTTGGCGCCTGCAGCGTGGCCCAATGCGGCAGGCATGAAACGTTTTTTGGCCCAGCGTCTGTTGCCATCCATGATGATGGCAATGTGCTGCGGCAGTGTGTTGGTTTTTTGGAGGGACAAGGGCTCGTTCAATGGTGGGGATTGATATTGGATTTTAGTAGCATCGGCAAATCCAACGGACTGCGCTTTGGAGCATCATTGTGCCGCCTGTCTGTGCCTGTGGCTAATTTTGAAGCGGAGTCTTGGAATATGAAAACTAAAAAGTTGAAATTTTTTGGGTTTTCTTTCATTCTTCTTTTGGCCACTGGCTGGGGACTCTTTTTGTTGACGCCGGATCGGTCTGTCCAAAAGTAGTCAGAGCGATGGGCAAAGCCGCCATCGGAATTTGTTGAGTTCTAAGGTATGCAGCTGCACATCAGGGCTGAGGGGCCTGTTAATGATCCCATGCCTTTGCTCATGCTGCAGGGCACATCCGACAGTTTGCACACATGGCAAGGTTGGGCTGAACGTTTGCGTTTGAAGCATCGCCGCGCCGAGTGGTGTTGAGCAGTGTGCGAAGTGTGTAGGGTGAGTCAGGCCGAGTGAGCGAAGAGCTCATGGATCGCTTTTTTGAATTGGTTTTGCGCAAGGGCAAGCGTGCCGCTTTGCCGCAACGCATGCTGCAAGTTAGCCATGGCACCCGTGCGCAGGAGATCCCCAAAATCCGTCAATCAACCTTGATTTTGTGGGGAGGGCGGGGTCAACTGATTCCTGCAAGCAATGCCTGCTTTTTTCACCGCGATAT
Organism: Limnohabitans sp. 2KL-3; assembly: GCF_001269405.1. NCBI lineage: Bacteria > Pseudomonadati > Pseudomonadota > Betaproteobacteria > Burkholderiales > Comamonadaceae > Limnohabitans > Limnohabitans sp. 2KL-3. Next base: position 175,280 of record NZ_CXON01000006.1, on the reverse strand, counting down.
TGTGAACAGTGAAATTCAGGTGTTGGATCAATGGGGCCATGTACCCCAGGAGGAGGATCCACAAGCCAGTCTTGCGACAGCCAGTGATTGTTTGTCAAGACAAGGCCTGTGCAGCGACTGGTGGTATGGTGAACGCAGTGCCATACCCTGGTTGCACATTTGACCCACAAAGGCCACTGATGCAACCCCTTTAGGGCACCGAGACAAAAAATGATGGCCCTTCAATGTCGTTCAAGGAGTATCCATGAACTCACAAATCCAAGAATTTTTGGACCGTATTCAACAACTGGAAGCGGCCATTGAACAAGAGGCAAAAAGTCGACGTCAACAGTGGAAGGCGGACTTTGAAGAGCACAAAGTGCGCTTTGAAGAGGAAGTATTGGCTCAGCAAAAGCGCTTCAAAGAGGGCTTGTTTGCCTATGTATTGACCGCAGAGTGGCGTCATGTCTTGTGCGTGCCATTCATTTACCCCGTGTTGTTACCGATGCTGCTGATGGATGTCTTTGTCACGGTCTATCAGTGGATTTGCTTTCCCTTGTGTGGGATTCCCCGTGTCAAGAGATCGGCATATTTTGTCTATGACCGAAATCATTTGGCTTATTTGAATTGGCTCGAAAAGATCAATTGCGCCTACTGTTCTTATGGCAATGGACTGATCGCCTATTGCCGGGAAGTCGTTGGTTTGACCGAAAAATACTGGTGCCCCATCAAACACGCTCGCCGCAGAATGCAGGCGCATGCTCACTACCATGGATTTTCCGATTACGGTGACGCTGAAAATTACCGCGCCGAGTTGGCTCGCCTCAGAGGCGAGCTTTTGAAGATGCGGCAAGAAGCTTGGGATGGCCATTCTTGACTTCAAATGTCTGAAGCAGAGCCAAGGCCTTGTCACTTGCCCGACACCCTTGTTGCCTTGATTTACCTAAAGTCATCGACATGAAAAAATTTGAGACTTTGGCCGAATTGGCCGATTGTGTGGGTCAAGATGTGGCGGCGACTGAATGGGTGGAGATCACTCAAGAGCAAGTCAATCAGTTCGCTCAGGCCACGGGTGATCATCAATGGATCCATGTGGATGTCGAACGGGCCAAACAGGGACCGTTTGGGGCACCCATTGCACATGGTTTTTTGACCCTGTCCTTGTTGTCTCAGTTTTTCGACAAGACCATCGTGGTGTCTTCGGCACGCATGGGCGTGAACTACGGGCTGAACAAGGTCCGCTTCATGGCCCCTGTGCCGGTCGGCAGTCGCTTGCGGGCCCATTTGCATTTGCATTCAGCCACACCCATTGAAGGCAATGGCTTGCAATTGCAATGGAATGTGACCGTAGAGCGTGAGGGCATCGACAAGCCGGTTTGCGCTGCCGAGTCCTTGGTTCGCATTTACGCCTGACCAGGCCTTCTCAGCCGGGTCATGCACTGGCCCCACCAAAACCGTTTTGCCGCCAGGCTTCAAAGACGGTCACAGCCACGGCATTGGACAAGTTCAAGCTACGTTGCCCCGTCAGCATGGGCAACTTGATTCGTTGATGGGGTGAAAATTGCTCGCGAAGCTCGGGAGCGAGACCTCGTGTTTCCGAGCCAAAGACCAGCCAGTCACCTGGCGCAAAATTGACCCCATGCGCGGCACGGCTGCCGCGCGTGGTCAGAGCAAACATGCGTTCGACCGCAGGCTGTTCCTTGCGCAAAAAAGAGGTCCAGTCGGCATGGCGGCGCAATTCGGCGTACTCGTGGTAATCAAGACCTGCTCGGCGCATGTGTTTGTCGTCCATCGAAAACCCCAGGGGTTCGATCAGATGCAGTGTGCAGCCGGTGTTGGCTGCCAAGCGGATGACATTGCCGGTGTTTGGGGGGATTTCGGGCTCAACCAAGACAATATGAAACATGGCAGCTATTGTGCCTGTATCAAGACTCAACGGCTGCCTCGGTTCGTGCCAAGACCAAGGCGCTGACTTGGGCTGCACCCGCTTGAAGTAGCACCCGTGCTGCGGTATTGAGTGAGGCGCCTGTGGTCATGACATCGTCGATCAAGACAACGTTTTTGTTGCGCAGCACAGAGGCTCGCAGGGGATCAACCGCAAACGCACCCACCAAGTTGGCCAATCGTTCTGTCCGGGGTAAGGTCCGCTGCGAAAGCGTGTCGCGCGTGCGCAGCAGCAAGTGGGCATCGGCTTTACCGGCGTCAAGCTGACGTGCCAAAAGCCAAGCTTGGTTGTAGCCGCGTTCGGCCAAACGTTGCTTTGAGAGGGGGATGGGCAAAATCCAGTGGGCTGCGTCCAATGCGTCATCGGCACCAGGCGCACTGAGCATCAGGGTGGCCAAAGGCCGGTCCCAGCCTGCTTGGTGCTGAAATTTGAAGCGAGAAATCAGATCCACCCAAGGCCATTCGTAGCTGGTGGCGGCGAGACAAAGCGTCAAGGGCGGTGGGTTGCGCAGACAGAGCTGACAAAGAGGATGAGGGTGAACCAATGGCAAGGCACAGCTGAGGCAGCGGTGCCGAGGCTGCGCAAAGCGGCTGATGCACATCTCGCACAAAGACGCTTGGGGCCAGCGATGACAGATGGCACAACAACTGGGCAGGGCCTGCCATAGGCGACTTGGTTTGAACCTTTCAACCATTGCACGGACATGTGGATACCGTATGAACCTCATGAAATCAATATACTTCCCCGAGCCCCTGATCACAAGTGGACATTGTTGTTCTGTGCTTGAGGTCTTTTATTTACCTTGTCATGGCCATGTCTGCACCTGAATGCCCCCCCTCGTTGGACCCCATTGCCGCTGCCCGATGGTCTGCGCACTCTGCGGCGCTTTTGTCGCCTTGGTTGCACGAAGAGGTGGCCTCTCGCATGCAAGAGAGATTGGCGTTCATCAAGCTTCAGCCGACGCAATGGGTCCATTGGGGGCCTTTGCAGGGCGGGTTGCAGTCGCATGAGGCTTTGCAAAGGCGCTACCCCAAAGCGCAAGCTTGGGTCAGCAGCGAGCAGCCCCAGCAAAGTTGGGTGGCCCAACAAGTCCTGCAAGGCAAATGGTGGCACGCCAAACGATGGTTTGGACCCCGCCTGAAGCACGGCTTGCCGCCAGACGGCCAGGCGAACATGTTGTGGGCCAACATGCAATTGCACACTTCAGCACAGCCACAAAACCTGCTGAAAGCATGGCACAGAGCTTTGGCTGTGGATGGTTTTTTGATGTTTTCTTGTTTGGGCCCGGATACTTTGCGTGAGTTGCGACATGTTTACGCCCAGCATGGGTGGCCAGAACCTGCCCATGAGTTCACCGATATGCACGATTGGGGGGACATGCTGGTGGAGGCGGGTTTTGCTGAGCCGGTGATGGACATGGAGCGCATGACTTTGAGCTATGAAAGCCCGCAGCGCATGCTGGCCGAATTGCGCAGTTGGGGGCGAAATCTGAATGTTCAGCGGTTTCAAGGTTTGAGGGGACGGCGCTGGCGGGATCAACTGAATCAAGCGTTGATGATGCTGGCACGTCCTGAGGAAGGCGGCCGCTTGACGCTGACATTTGAAATTGTGTACGGGCATGCCCTCAAGCCATCGCCCCGCATTCCCGTCCATTCGCACGCGGTCATCGACCTTGAGCAGATGCAGCAAATGCTGCGCAACAGGCCACGGATACCGGACAAAGTTTGAGTTGAATCAAAACACCCTTTGTTCTCGGGTAAAATCCGCCCGTTTCAGAGGCATTTTCAGCCTTTCAGCGTGTTAGTTTATTGAAAGTTGACGCGTGTCAAATCCAACGTATCAGTTTGCTCAAGAGACGGGACATGCCATTCATTGGCAGCTTCGGCGCAATTGCTCGGTAACACCGGCCCAGCTCGGTTGGTTTTACTTGTCTTTGTGTGTCTTTTCTCTCGGAATTGGTTTGTTTTTTTGGTATTTGGGTGCAACGCTGGTTTTAGCGTTTGCGGGTTTTGAGATTGCGGTGGTCGGCGTGGCTTTTTTGATCTATGCACGGCACGCCACTGATGGTGAAAAAATTTTGATCCAAGGTGGCCAATTGGTGGTCGAGTGTGAATCTGCTGGCCGTCTTGAGCGGGCAGAATTTGAGCGTCAATGGGTAAGGGTAGAACCCAAATCCGGTGACCACAGCTTGATCGAGTTGTCGGGCCAAGGTCGATCCATCGAGGTGGGGCGTTTTGTACGGCCCGAGTTGCGTCAGGTTTTGGCGCGAGAAATCAGAAAGGCATTGCGCTCTGCGTGATGCTTCGCGGCAAATGGGATAAAACCCGGTTTGTCAGAGGTGTGAGTTCAACAGTGTCTTGGAAGTTAGTGAGAACCATGAAGAATATTTCCAACCAATTGGCTTCGCTGCTATCCCGCGCGGGCATTTTTGCAGGCGCGTGGGCAGCCACTGCGGCTTATGCGGTCAACGATCTGCCGGGCGGCCCAGCTGTCAATCAGCTCAACTTTGCCCCTGCAGCAACCAAAATTGCCGAAGAGCAGCATTGGCTGCATTGGTTCATGTTGATCATTTGCACAGTGATCTTCATTGCTGTGTTTGCGGTGATGTTTTATTCCATTTGGAAGCACCGCAAGTCTGTTGGCCACAAGCCCGCTACCTTCACAGAATCCATCACGGTGGAAGTGATCTGGACTGCCGTGCCTTTCCTGATTGTGATTTTGATGGCGCTGCCCGCAACAAAAGTGCTGGTGGCTCAAAAGGACACCACCAACGCTGATCTGACCATCAAGGCCACTGGCTACCAGTGGAAGTGGGGTTACGACTACATCAAAGGCGAGGGCGAGGGCCTGAGTTACATCTCCACACTGGATTCGTCGCAGCGAGCCATGTCCGATGCTGGTAAGCCCGAAGGCGACGATTACCTGCTCAAAGTAGACAATCCTCTGGTGGTTCCTGTGGGACAAAAAGTGCGTGTGATCACCACTGCCAACGACGTGATTCACGCGTTTGCAGTCCCCGCATTCGGTATCAAGCAAGACGCCATTCCTGGTTTTGTTCGGGACACTTGGTTCCGTGCTGAAAAAACCGGCGATTTTTATGGTCAGTGCCAAGAACTGTGCGGCAAAGAGCACGCTTACATGCCCATTCATGTGAAGGTTTTGTCTGCTGCTGACTACGCCGCTTGGGTGGATACTGAGAAGAAAAAACAAGCCGCCAAAGCAGATGATCCTGCCAAGGTCTGGGCCTTGGACGATTTGTCCAAGCGTGGTGAAAAAGTCTATGCTGCCAATTGTGCGGCTTGCCATCAAGCCAACGGCAAAGGTGCAGGCGCGATCAAGGCGATCGACGGTTCTGCGGTCGTGCTTGACGCTGACAAATCCAAGCAAATCGCAGTGATGTTGAACGGTCAGAACAATGGCGCCATGCCCGCATGGAAACAGTTGTCTGATACCGAAATCGCTGCTGTGATTACCTACACCAAAAACAACTGGTCAAACAAGACCGGGCAAATCGTGCAACCGGCTGAAGTTTTGGCCGCTCGCAAATAAGCCGTACCGTATTCAAATCAAAGGAAATCAAGATGAGTGCCGTTCTAGACCATCACGATCACGCCCATGACGACCACGGTCAGGCGCCTGCGGGCTGGCGTCGTTGGGTGTATGCCACCAACCACAAAGACATTGGTACTTTGTACCTGTTGTTCAGTTTTGCCATGCTCATGATTGGTGGCGTGCTTGCGCTGGGCATCCGTGCCGAGCTGTTCCAGCCTGGCCTGCAAATCGTGAATCCTGAGTTGTTCAACCAGTTCACGACCATGCACGGCATCATCATGGTGTTTGGCGCGATCATGCCGGCCTTTGTGGGCTTTGCGAACTGGATGCTGCCTTTGCAAATTGGTGCCTCTGACATGGCCTTTGCCCGCATGAACAACTTCAGCTTCTGGCTGATGATCCCTGCTGGTGCCATGTTGGTCGGTTCGTTCTTCATGCCCGGTGGCGCACCAGCTGCGGGTTGGACCTTGTACGCACCTTTGACCCTGCAAATGGGTCCATCGATGGACGCTGGTATTTTTGCCATGCACATCCTGGGTGCCTCGTCCATCATGGGTTCGATCAACATCATCGTGACCATCTTGAACATGCGCGCTCCTGGCATGACCTTGATGAAGATGCCCATGTTCGCTTGGACATGGTTGATCACCGCTTACTTGTTGATTGCTGTGATGCCCGTGTTGGCTGGCGCGATCACCATGACATTGACAGACCGCCATTTCGGCACCAGCTTCTTCAACCCCGCGGGTGGTGGTGACCCAGTCATGTACCAGCACATTTTCTGGTTCTTTGGTCACCCTGAGGTGTACATCATGATCTTGCCGGCCTTCGGCATCATCAGCCAGATCGTGCCTGCTTTTGCTCGCAAGAAGTTGTTCGGCTATGCCTCCATGGTGTATGCCACTTCGTCCATCGCTATTTTGTCGTTCATCGTGTGGGCTCACCACATGTTCACGACCGGTATGCCTGTGACTGGCCAGTTGTTCTTCATGTACGCCACAATGTTGATCGCTGTGCCGACCGCTGTGAAAATTTTCAACTGGATCGCGACCATGTGGCGTGGCTCCATGACGTTTGAAACCCCGATGTTGTTCTCTGTGGGCTTCATCTTCGTGTTCACCATGGGTGGTTTCACCGGTCTGATCCTGGCGATGGCTCCTATCGACATCCAGTTGCAAGACACTTATTACGTGGTTGCTCACTTCCACTATGTGTTGGTGGCGGGCTCCTTGTTTGCTTTGTTTGCAGGCTTTTACTACTGGGCTCCCAAGTGGACTGGTGTGATGTACAGCGAGACACGCGGCAAAATCCACTTCTGGTGGTCCCTGATCTCGTTCAACGTGACCTTCTTCCCGATGCACTTTTTGGGTCTGGCCGGTATGCCACGTCGTTACGCTGACTACCCCATGCAGTTCACCGACTTCAACATGATCGCCTCGGTGGGTGCCTTCTTCTTTGGTTTTGCTCAGGTGTATTTCTTCGTGTTTGTTGTGCTGCCCGGCATGATGGGCAAGGGCGAAAAGGCCCCACAAAAGCCTTGGGAAGCCGCCGAAGGCCTGGAATGGGAAGTGCCATCGCCCGCACCATTCCACACCTTTGAAAACCCACCCAAGCTGGACGCTACAGCAACCCGCGTGATTGGTTGATGGACATGGCCATGACACCTGAACAAAGAAAAAGCAACGTGCGCCTGGGCTTGATCCTGGCTTCGGTTGCGTGCGCTGTGTTGATTGGTTTTGTGGCCAAGTTGTTGCTCTTGAATTCCTGAAAGACCCAAGATGAACCTGCGTGGTGAAAATCTGAAGATGGTGGGCAAGCTGGCGGTGGTGACCGCAGGCATGTTCTGCTTTGGATACGCGTTGGTGCCCATCTACAAGGCCATTTGTGAAATGACAGGCATCAACATCCTGTCCATTTCTGAAACGCAAATTCCCGGCAATGCCAAAGCAGGCAAAGCGGCTGAGGTTTTGCGAAACAGCCAGGTCGACACCACGCGCACCATCACCGTCGAATTTGATGCCAACGTGCGTGGTCCTTGGGAATTCAAGCCTGAAAAGCGTTCCATGCAGGTTCACCCCGGTGAACTGAGCACCGTGATGTATGAGTTTCAGAATGTGCAAAACCGCCGAATGGCGGCTCAAGCCATTCCGAGCTACGCACCTCGTCAAGCCGCCAATCACTTCAACAAGCTCGAGTGTTTCTGTTTCAACCAGTACACCCTGGAGCCCGGTGAAAAGAAGTCTTGGCCCGTTGCCTTTGTGATCGACCCCAAGTTGTCCAAAGATGTGACGACCATCACGCTGTCCTACACCTTCTTTGAGGTCGGTGGCAAGACACCTGCAGCACCGACAGCGCCGTTGGCAGCTGCAGTGCAGACCTTGCCGGTCAAGACAGGATGGGGTTCATGACCACGCCTGTTCGCAAAACTTCTTGGCTGCGCACCATTCAGGCCGTGTTGTGGTCATTTGTCGGGCTTCGCAAGAATTCCGAGTACCAGCAAGACATTGAAAAGCTCAACCCATTCCACATCATTGGTGTGGCCATCGGTGTGGCATTGTTGTTTGTTCTGGGGCTGATTGCCCTGGTCAATTGGGTGGTGGTCCAGCCCACTGGCCTTTAACCCACAAAGTTTGATTTCGAATAAGAGAGAGCAGGAGTTCCTATGAGTTCAGCAGCACACGGCAGCACGCCTTACTACTTTGTACCGCACGAATCGCGTCACCCCGTGATGGCTGCGATCGGCTTGTTCTTCCTGATTCTGGGAGCAGGTCAGTGGATCAACGGTGCCGATTGGGGCATGTATTGCCTGTTCTTTGGCATGGCTTGGTGGTTGATTGTTTTGTACCAATGGTTCTCTGAAGCTGTGCACGAGAGTGAAGGCGGCATGTATGGCCACAAGATTGATCTGTCTTACCGTTGGAGCATGACTTGGTTCATCTTCTCCGAAGTCATGTTCTTCGGTGCATTTTTCACGGCACTGTGGTGGGCTCGTTCGCACTCTGTGCCTGCTTTGGGCAGCCTTGAGAATGCCTTGCTTTGGCCAGACTTTAAGGCCGCTTGGCCGAGCTTGGTGGCTGGTGCGACCACTTCACCCGCCGGGATCATCGAACCCTTCCAGACCATGGGCCCGTTTTGGTTGCCCACGATCAACACCGCATTGTTGTTGACTTCAGGTGTCACTTTGACGGTGGCGCACCATGCATTGCAGGTGGGTGATCGCAGCAAAACCATCAAGTTCATGTGGATGACTGTATTGCTGGGCGTGATTTTCCTGTTTGTTCAGGGCTACGAATATGCACACGCTTGGGGCGATCTGAACCTGAAACTGTCGTCTGGTATTTATGGCTCGACTTTTTACATGTTGACTGGTTTCCATGGCTTCCACGTCTTAGTGGGTATGTTGATGCTCTTGTTTATCACCTTGCGCTTGCAAAAAGGCCACTTCACCAAAGACCGTCATTTTGGTTTTGAAGGTGCAGCTTGGTATTGGCACTTTGTTGACGTGGTCTGGCTGGGCTTGTACATCTTGGTTTACTGGATGTAAAACCGCCATGGCCCCATAAAAAAAGCGCCCTAGGGCGCTTTTTTATTGATGGAAAGGCTGAAAGCTTTTGAATCGATGGTGCCGGTGACGCAAGCCAAAGTGGATCAAATGGTGTGGATCGTTCAAGCGCCCGGTGGAATACCTGTGGGCTGAATCCAGCCCATCTTCCATGAAACCAGAACGCAGATGAAGAGGACAATCGAGAATCCGACGCGAAAGGCGAGGGCAGTGGCCATATTGCCCTTTTTAGGGGATTGACCTTCGACAGGTGGGGCGCTGCCCCGCATCATGTAAAACAAAGCCGAGCCCAAGCTCAACACAATGCCGATGAAGGCGATGACAACCAGTATTTTCATGAGCACATTATCTTATGACTGACAAGACCCCCAATTGGCAAAGATGGCTGCTATTGGGGGTGGCCGCTTTGGGTGTGCTGATCACGTTTTCTCTGGGGCTTTGGCAAATGGGGCGAGCCGCTGAAAAAACAGCTTTGCAAAATGCCAAGCAACAGCAATCAGACCAAGTGGTTCTGGATGGCCGCAGTTTGGGCACAGGCGAAGAAGAAGCCTCCCAGCGACAAGGATTGATTCATCGGCGAATGGCACTCAAAGGCCATTGGTTGCCTGAACATACGGTGTTTTTGGACAACCGGCAGATGAATGCCAAACCCGGATTTTTTGCATTGACTCCCTTGAAATTGGACGGCTCTGGTGCAGTGGTGTTGGTGCAGCGGGGTTGGGCACAAAGGTCGTTCAACGACCGAGCGGCTTTGCCTGTGCTGCAAACGCCAGGAGGTTTGGTGGAGGTACAGGGACATTTGGCCCCATGGCCTTCAAGGCTCTATGACTTTGGCGCCATCGAGACAGGGCCAATACGGCAAAATCTCGACTTGACTGCTTACAGGCAAGCAACAGGTTTGCCCGTGCTCGAAGTGACTTTGTTGCAATCCGGCCCGGCCTCAGAAGGCTTGTTGCGCGAATGGCCCGTGGTGGCCAGTGGTGTTGAAAAGCACCATGGATACGCTTTTCAATGGTTTGGCCTCAGTGGCCTGATCGCTTTACTTTATGTCTGGTTCCAAATTGTCCAACCCCGCCGCCAAAAACGACCTGTCTGACAGCCCACTGGCCATGACCGTGCATGACATGCCCCATTCGAGCGAGGTGGTGCAGGCTGATGCCCAACGCACCCGTATGGGGCGATGGAAAATGATCGCCATGTTGCTGATTTGCGCATCGCCGGTCATTGCCTCCTATTTCACCTACTACGTGATTCGCCCCGAGGGGCGTCGTGTCTATGGCGAGTTGATTCAGCCGCAAAAAGACATGCCTCAAGTCTCAGCCAAAAACCTGCAAGGAGAGTCGGTGACCTTGGCGAGTTTGAAGGGTCAGTGGTTGCTGGTGAACGTGGGGCCTGCTGCGTGTGCCGAGCGTTGTCAGGAAAATCTGTATTTTCAGCGCCAGTTGCGTGAAATTTTGGGTCGTGAAAAAGACCGTTTGGACCGCGTGTGGCTCATCACCGACGACGCGCCCGTGGCCCAAACCTTGCTGCCAGCGCTCAATATGGCACATGTGCTGCGCCTTGATCTGGCCACCGTGCAAAGCTGGATGCAACCAGCCGCTGGACAACAGTTACAAGACCATTTGTATGTGATCGACCCCATGGGCAACTTCATGATGCGTTTTCCGGCGAACATGGACGTGCCCAGCGCCTCCAAAGCCAAACGAGACCTTGAACGCTTGCTCAAGGCCTCTTCGTCTTGGGACCAGGCGGGGCGCTGAAGCATGACCGAAGTTGACCTGTACAACCTGGCCCCTGTGCTTGAGCTGATGGCGGTGGGCCTGGCGGTGGCAGCTTTGCCCTTGGGCTGGTGGTTGTGGAGACAGCGCAGCGCCACCCCCTCTGGTCGGCTCAAGGCATTGACCTTGATCACTTTGTTCCTGACCTTTGATTTGGTGCTGTTCGGTGCCTTCACCCGGTTGACCGATTCCGGCTTGGGTTGCCCGGATTGGCCGGGTTGTTACGGCAGTGCCACGCCCATGGGTGCCAAAGTCGAGATCACCGCTGCTCAGACCGCCATGCCCACAGGGCCAGTGACACACGGCAAAGCCTGGATTGAGATGGTGCACCGCTACTTGGCCACAGGTGTGGGTGTGCTGATCTTGACGCTTGCCAGCATGACCTGGTGGCTGCGCCGCCGAAGCGAAACGGTCAGCCCATGGTGGCCCACCTTCACCTTGGTGTGGGTCTGTTTGCAAGGTGCTTTTGGCGCACTCACGGTGACCATGAAGCTCTTTCCAGCCATTGTCACCTTGCACCTGATGTTTGGTATTGGTTTGCTGGCATTGCTGATGGCCCAGGCCGTGCGCTACGACGGTGCCAACAAACGGCCTTTGCCTGCGGGTTTGCGCACGGGCTTGTGGTTGGGGGTTGGCGTGCTGTGGCTGCAAATCGCCTTGGGTGGTTGGGTCAGCACCAATTACGCGGTGCTGGCCTGTCCTGATTTTCCGACCTGCCATGGCCAGTGGGTGCCTGAGATGAACTGGCAAGGCTTCAGTGTTTGGCGCGAGTTGGGCCATACCCCTGCAGGTGACTTGTTGCCCTTCAGTGCCTTGTCGTCGATTCACTTTGTGCACCGTTCGGCCGCTTGGCTGGTGTTGGCTGTGTTGGTGTGGTTGGGTTGGCGCTTGCGCCAGCAACCGGGCTTGGTGTCTGCTGGACAATGGTTGTTGGGTTTGTCAGCCCTTCAATTCATCACAGGCCTGAGCAACGTGGTGCTGGGTTGGCCATTGTTGGCCGCCGTGATGCACACGGGAGGCGCCGCCGCCATGGTGGTCACCTTGACCTGGGCCTTGAGCATCAGTCGCGCCGATAATCCACAGTCTTCCTCCAATTTCAAAAAGTCTGTCCCATGACCGCCGCCACCGCCCCTTTGCCTACTTCTGCATGGCGTCAGTACTACGCATTGACCAAGCCGCGTGTGGTGCAGTTGATTGTTTTTTGTGCCTTGATCGGCATGGTTTTGGCGGTGCCCGGCGTGCCCAGTTTGGCCGAGTTGATGCTCGGTTTGTGGGCCTGTGTCGGCATCTGGTTGGTCGCAGGGGCAGCCGCGGCTTTCAACTGCCTGGTTGAAAAAACCATCGATTCCAAAATGAAGCGCACGTCTTGGCGCCCCACTGCCAAAGGGGAGCTGAGTGACCGTCAGGCCTTGCTGTTTTCAGCCGTCTTGTGTGCTTTGGGTTCGGCCGTGCTCTATGTTTTGGTCAATCCTTTGACCATGTGGCTCACCTTTGCCACCTTTGTGGGTTACGCCATCATTTACACCGTGATCCTCAAGCCGCTGACGCCGCAAAACATCGTGATCGGTGGCGCCAGTGGGGCCATGCCACCGGTGCTGGGCTGGGCGGCCATGACCGGACAGGTCGGGCCTGAGGCCTTGATCCTGTTTTTGATCATCTTCTTGTGGACGCCCCCCCACTTTTGGGCCTTGGCACTGTACCGCGTGGAGGATTACCGCAAGTCGGGTCTGCCCATGTTGCCCGTGACGCACGGCAACGAATTCACGCGCTTGCAAATCTTGCTCTACACCATTGTGCTCATGGCCTCTTGCCTGATGCCCTTTGTGTACGGCATGAGTTCATGGCTTTACTTGGTCGCAGCGGTGGTGCTGAGCATCGGTTTCATCGGCTATGCGGTGGCGCTGTACCGCGCCTACTCAGACGAGTTGGCCCGCAAGACATTCCGTTTTTCCTTGATCCACTTGAGCGCTTTGTTTGCCGCGTTGCTGCTGGACCATTACATTTTTTAAGGCCTGAACATGACGCGCAGAGTTTTTGCAAAAGCCGCTTTGGCCATGGGCGTGGCCGCAGCCCTTGTGGGTTTGGTCGCTTGTGGCCAAGACAAACCCGCTTTTCGGGGTGTGGACATCACCGGAGCCGATTACGCCCAAGGCTTTGAGCTGAGCGACCAAAACGGCCAGGTGCGCAGGCTCAAGGATTTTGCGGGCAAAGCGGTGGTGGTGTTTTTTGGCTACACCCAATGCCCCGATGTGTGCCCTACCGCTTTGCAGGAAATGGCGCAAGCCAAACAACTTTTGGGGGCTGACGCGGATAAATTGCAAGGCGTCTTCATCACCGTCGATCCGGAGCGCGATACACCCGAGTTGCTCAAGGCCTACATGGCCAACTTTGGCTCAGACTTTGTGGGCCTGCACCCTACGGCTGAACAACTGCCCAAAGTGACCAAAGACTTCAAGATCTATTTCAAAAAGGTAGAGGGCAAAACCCCCACGAGCTACACCATGGACCACTCGGCGGGCAGCTTCACCTTTGACCCACAAGGGCGAATTCGGCTTTACAACCGCCATGCCAGCGGGGCTGAGTCCTTGGCGGCCGATGTGAAAATTTTGCTGAGCGGCAAATAAAGTTTCGGTATCAATCACTCAGCTCAAGAAAAAGATGCCTGAAAGGCATGCCATTTTTTGGGAAATAGGGGCAGGGGGATGTGGCCCCCTTGCCACGTCTCAGTTCACTTCGATTTTCTGGCTCCGGATGATGTCGCCGAGCGCTTTCGTGTCGGATTGAATCCGGTTGCGCAAACCCTCGGGCGAAGAGCCCACCACCTGCCAGCCTTGCTGGAACAAACGCGCACGCATCTCGGGCGCACGCACGATCTCGCTGACCACGGCCGACAGCTTGCTGGCCACAGCCGCTGGCATCGAGGCGGGGGCGGCCACCGCGTTCCAGATCTCCAGCTGGTAATCCTTCACACCGATCTCTGACAGGCTGGGCACCTCGGCGGCCACGGGGCTGCGTCCGGTGCTCGAAGCCCCAATGGCCCGGAGTTTGCCGCCGCGCACTTGCGCTGCCGACAGGGCAGGCGGCAGCAAAGCCAATTGCACTTGCCCACCGAGCATGGCGGTGATGATCTGCGGGTTGCCGGGGTAGGGCACATGCACAGGGGCAATACCGGCTTTGGTCTTGAGCAACTCCATGCCCAGGTGCGCCACCGTGCCGACACCGGGCGAGGCATAACTGAGCTTGTCGCCCGCTTTTTGGGCTTGGCTCAACCATTCGGCTGCGGTTTGGCCAGGTGCCACTCCGGGTCCTGACGCGGGAACAGTCAGCACCAAAGGGGCTTTGCCAATCAGGCTGATGGGTGCCAGGTCTTTGAGCGGGTCGTAAGGCACCTTGGGGTTCAGGATGCGGGCAATCGTCATGTTGCCGTTGATCATCAGGCCCAGGGTGTGGCCGTCGGTTGATTTGGCCACGAAGTCAGCCGCGATGTTGCCGCCGGCACCCACTTTGTTCTCGACGATCACGTTTTGGCCCAAGGCTTTGGCCAGTGGTTCGGCCAAGGCGCGTGCCGTCAGGTCGGGGCTGGAGCCGGCGGGAAAGCCGACCACCAAGCGCACGGTTTGGCTGGGCCAAGTGGCTGTTGATGCAGTGGAAGAGGGAGTGGCCCATGAAGGTGTCAGTCCCAGAGCCAAAGCAGCGCCAAGGGCTTGGGCCAGATGGCGGCGAGAAAAAACAGTGGGGGTGCGAGCGGTCATGGCGTAGCCTTTCAAAACAAAACTGCCGTGACTTTAGCGCACAGCAGGCGAAAAAATACCCGGTCGAAGCCGGGTATTGAAGTCAAAGCAGGCGACAGGCCCTGAGTTCAAGCGAACTCGACCAGCGCCTTTTTCATCTTCTTCATGGCCGCGACTTCGATCTGACGGATGCGCTCAGCGCTCACACCGTACTCGTCGGCCAGGTCGTGCAGCGTCATGCCGCCCGAGCCGTTGTCGTTCACTTTGAGCCAGCGCTCTTCCACGATGCGGCGGCTTCGCTCGTCCAGCACGCTCAAAGCACTGGCCAAGCCATCGCTGGCCATCACATCGCGCTGGTGCGCTTCGATCATGGCGGTGGGCTCGTGGTTCACATCGGCCAGGTAGGCAATGGGGCCAAAGGCCTGCTCACCGTCGTCCGATGGGGCCGGATCCAGCAGCACATCGCCGCCGGACATGCGCATTTCCATCTCGCGCACTTCTTCGCGCTTGACGTTCAGGCTGTTGGCCATCGCGTCGACCTGGTCGGGCGTCAGGGTGTCGCGGTGCGTGCCTTCGTCGGCGTCGGCTTTGTAGCCTTGCTTCATCGAGCGCAAGTTGAAAAAGAGCTTGCGCTGGGCCTTGGTGGTGGCCATTTTGACCATGCGCCAGTTTTTCAGGATGTACTCATGAATTTCGGCCTTGATCCAATGCAGCGCATAGCTGACCAGGCGCACGCCTTGCTCGGGGTCGAATCGCTTGACCGCCTTCATCAGGCCCACATTGCCTTCCTGGATCAGGTCGCCATGGGGCAGGCCATAACCCAAGTATTGGCGAGACACCGAGACGACCAAACGCAGATGCGAGAGCACCAGCTTGCGGGCGGCTTCCAAGTCGTCGTTGGCTTTGAGTTGGCGGGCGGCTTCTTGCTCTTCCTCGAGGGTGAGCATGGGCATGCGGTTGACCGCAGAGATGTAGGCGTCCAAGTGGCCGAGCGAGGGCACGACCGCCCAAGGATTGCTCAGCGCGATGGCTGTGGCGGGGGAACCAGTTTGAATGTTCATACCAGAACTCCTTTCAGAATACCCCAATGTTAGCACTCTCTGGTGAGGAGTGCTAAAGGGCGGCCTCAGCTTGGCTGTGGGCATGGGGTTTCCCCCTATTTTGT
The DNA here is from genome assembly GCF_001269405.1 of Limnohabitans sp. 2KL-3. NCBI lineage: Bacteria > Pseudomonadati > Pseudomonadota > Betaproteobacteria > Burkholderiales > Comamonadaceae > Limnohabitans > Limnohabitans sp. 2KL-3. The sequence goes on along the minus strand of NZ_CXON01000006.1, from coordinate 159,568 downwards.
GAGTGAAGAGGGGGGGTGTCTGTGCGCTGGTGAACGGCGAAATACCGGGGTGTTCAGCTCAGCAGGGCTTGGGCAAACTCACGGGCGTTGAAGGTTTCCAGGTCTTCCAGTTTTTCCCCTACCCCAATGAAGTAGACCGGAATCGGCTTTTCGCGGGCAATGGCGCACAGCACGCCGCCCTTGGCGGTGCCGTCGAGCTTGGTCACGATCAGGCCCGTGAGGCCCAATGTGTCGTCAAAGGCTTTGACTTGGGCCAAGGCGTTTTGCCCAGTGTTGCCATCGATCACCAGCAGCACCTCGTGCGGGGCGGTGCCGTCGGCTTTTTGCACCACGCGCTTGATTTTTTTCAGCTCTTCCATTAAATGGGTTTGTGTTGGCAAGCGGCCTGCGGTGTCGACCAAGACCACGTCGCGGCCACGGGCGCGGCCAGCGCTCACCGCGTCAAAGCTCACGGCCGCCGGGTCACCGCCTTGTTGGCTGACGATCTCCACCGTGTTGCGGGTGGCCCAAACCGCCAGCTGCTCTTTGGCGGCGGCGCGGAAGGTGTCGGCTGCGGCCAGCAGCACGCTCAGGCCTTCGTCGGCCAAGTGCTTGGTCAGTTTGCCAATCGAGGTGGTTTTGCCCGCGCCGTTGACGCCCGCCACCATGATCACGGTGGGGTGGTGGTCGCCAATGCTCAGGGGTTTTTGCAGAGGCGTCAGCAAGTCGGTGATGGCATCGGCCAGCAGCGTTTTGACTTGTGATGGGTCAGTCGCCTTGGCTTCTTTCACGCGGCGCTTGAGGTCTTGCAGCAAATGTTCTGTGGCCTTGACCCCCGTGTCGGCCACCAGCAACGCGGTTTCCAGCTCTTCGTACAGTTCGTCGTCGATGCGCGTGCCGGTGAAGACGGTGGTGATGCTGGAGCCGGTCTTGCGCAGACCGGCTTTGAGGCGGTCCAGCCAGCCTTGGCGGGCGGCAGGGGCGGCAGGTGTTGCAGCAGACGGGTCCGGGGGCTGTGTGGGTGTGCTGGCGGGCGATGGTGACTTGCTGGCGACGGGTGCTGAAACTTGGGGTTCAACGGCCGCTGGAGCTGATGGGACCTCAGCGGGTGGGGATTTTTTTTTGAAGAAGCTGAACATGGCGTGGATTTCAAGGATCATGCATTCTATGAAACCGAACTTTCTTTTGGGTCTTTCTTTGACAACAGCCTTGCTCAGCAGCAGCCTGAGCGCCATGGCGCAGGCACCGCAAGCACCAGCAAACAGCCCGCCGCCGCGAGAACAGGCTGCCCCAAGCCAGGTCCAGACTTTCACCTTGGCCAATGGCATGACACTGTGGGTCAAACCCGACCGCCGCGCCCCCACGGCGGTGCACATGGTCTGGCTGCGCGTGGGCTCCATGGACGAGGTGGATGGCACCAGCGGTGTGGCCCATGTGCTGGAGCACATGCTGTTCAAAGGCACGCCCACTTTGGCTGTGGGGGAGTTCTCGCGCCGTGTGGCCGCTTTGGGCGGACGCGAAAACGCCTTCACCGCCAAGGATTACACCGGCTATTACCAGCAAATTCCATCCAGCCAGCTTGAAGCCGTGATGCGTCTGGAGTCGGACCGCTTTGCCAACAACCAGTGGCCCGATGCCGAATTTGCCAAAGAGCTGGAGGTGGTGAAAGAAGAGCGCCGCTTGCGCACCGACGACAACCCCCGCGCCCAATTGCACGAAATGCTCTCGGCCACGGCCTTGTCGGCCTCGCCCTACCGCCGCCCCATCGTTGGCTGGATGAGCGACCTGGAGGCCATGACGGCGCAAGACGCCCGCGATTTTTACCGCAAGTGGTACACCCCTGCCAATGCGGCCGTGGTGGTGGCGGGCGATGTGGACCCGCTGCAAGTCAAGGCACTGGCTGAGAAGTATTACGGCAGCATCCCGATCCGCGCCGTGCCCGATCGCAAACCCCGGGAAGAGCCCGCGCAGCAAGGCTTGCGCCGCTTCGAATTCAAAGCCCCGGCCGAGCAGTCGTATGTGGCCTTGGCTTTCAAAGTGCCGCGCTTGGTGAGCCTCGCGGCCTCGCCCGAACATGACGATGCCCTCGCCTTGACGGTGCTGGCCGCTGTGCTCGATGGCTACAGCGGCGCGCGTCTGGACCGCGCCCTGACCCAAGGTGAAAACCGCCTGGCCGACAGCGCGGGGGCTTACAACGGACTCATGGGGCGTGGGCCGCAGTTCTTTTACCTGGAAGGTGTGCCCGCCAAAGGCCAAACGCCGCAAGCGCTGGAAGCGGCCTTGCGGGCCCAGGTGCAACGCGTGGCTACCGAGGGCGTGAACGAGGCCGAGCTGCAGCGCGTCAAAACCCAATGGGTGGCCAGCGAAATTTACAAGCTCGATTCGGTGTTTAACCAAGCGCGTGAGTTGGGCGTGGCCTGGACACTGGGTTTGCCGCCAGACTACGGGGCGCAGCTGATCGCCCGGCTGAGGCAGGTCACGCCTGCCCAGGTGCAGGCCGTGGCGCAAAAGTATTTTGGTGACGACAGCCTCACTGTGGCCACCTTGTTGCCCCAGCCTATGTCGGGCCAGCCCCGGGCGCGTCGCGCCCTGCCCGGTGCCCGCCATTAAAGCGCTTCATGAAAGTTTCAAACCCCATGTTCCTCATCCCTTCCTTGAACGCCCTGGCTTGGCGGCGCACGGCCTTGACGCTGGCCTGTTGGGCCGCGGCCAGCTGGGCGCACGCTTCCTTGCCCATCCAGCACTGGACCCAGCCCAGCGGTGCACGGGTGTACCTGGTCGAGAGCCAGGCCATCCCCATGGTCGATGTGCAGATCGACATCGACGCGGGCAGCCGCCGTGACCCGGCGGCGCAGGCTGGCCTGGCCTCGGTCATGGCCGGGCAAATGGCCAACGGCACCCGTGCCGAGCCGCAAGTGCAAGGGAAGGGCCAAGGCCCTTACCCCCAGGCCCTGGACGAAAACCAGATCGGTGAGGCCTGGGCCGATTTGGGTGCCAGCTTTGGTGCCAGTGCAAGCGGTGACCGCATGAGCTTTGGCCTGCGCAGCCTGAGCTACCCCGATTTGCTGGACAAAGCCGTGGCACTGGCGGCCCGGCAAATGGCGCACCCGGCTTTTCCCGAGGCCATGTGGCTGCGTGACCGCGAACGCATCAGCGCCTCCATCCGGGAATCACTCACCAAGCCCGGCACGGTGGTGCAGCAACGCTTTGCACAAGCCGTGTATGGCACGCACCCCTATGGTTTTCGGGCCACCCCCGAGAGCTTGTCGCGCATCGGTGTGCAAGATCTGAAAAACCTGCACGCCCAGGCCCTGCGCGCTTGCCGCGCCACGGTGAGTGTGGTGGGCACTTTGACCCGCGCCCAAGCCGATGCCTTGGTGCAGCGCCTGCTGGCGCAGTGGCCCCGTGAGTCAGGCTGCGCCAGCTTGCCGCCCGTGCCCGAAGTGGCCCCTTTGGCCGCTGCGGAAAACCTGAACTTGCCTTTTGACTCGGCCCAGGCCCATGTGTTGATTGGCCAGCCCGGCTACAAACGCACCGACCCCGACTTCTTTGCCCTGCTGGTGGGCAACCACATTTTGGGCGGGGGTGGTTTTGTTTCGCGCCTGACCGAGCAGGTGCGCGAAAAACGTGGCCTGAGCTACAGCGTCTACAGCGGTTTTGCCCCAGGCCAGCACGCCGGAGCCTTCACCGTGGGCCTGCAAACCCGCCCCGACCAGGCCAAGCAAGCCGTGGCAGTGGCCCAAGAGGTGGTGCAAGGCTTTGTGCGCCAGGGCCCGACCGAGGCCGAGCTGACAGCGGCCAAATCCAACCTGGTGGGCGGCTTTGCCCTGCGCATCGACAGCAACCGCAAGCTGCTGGACAACGTGGCCAACATCGCCTGGAACCGGCTGCCGCTGGACTACCTGAACACCTGGACGCGGCAGATCGAGCGCGTCAGCGCCGCCGATGTGCAACGCGCCATGGCCCGGGTGCTGCAGCCCGAGCGCATGGTCACGGTGGTGGTGGGCGCTGCGCCCTGAAAGGTCTGCAGGTGGCCAACATGCAGGGCATTGCCCCTGTAGGAGCGACGCCCTCGTCGCGAAAACCTTCACAGACCACGACCTATCGCCCCGAGGGCGGGGCTCCTACAAAATGCAGGGCATCTCCCTGTAGGAGCGACGCCCCCGTCGCGATCGCCCCTCGCAGACCACCTCCCATCGCCCCGAGGGCGGGGCTCCTACAAAAAGATCATCGCCCCGAGGGCGGAGCTCCCACAATCACAACATGCGTTCAGCCGCATGGCCTGTCGGAAGGCAGCATCAAGGCAAGCCTATCGCGTGAGTTGATCTGATGCCCAACCGCGCTCAAGCCCGCCCCAAAGCCAGCTGCATGCTTTCCTTGACCTCTTCCATCACCACATAGCTGTGTGACTCGGCGGGCACCGGGATGTTTTTGAGCAACTTGCCCAGCAAGCTGCGGTAGTCGCTCATGCCCTTCAGGCGTGCCTTGATCAGGTAGTCAAAACTGCCCGACACCAGGTGGCACTCCATCACCTCGGGCAGGGCCTGCATGGCCGCACGCACTTTCTCGAACACCTCGTCCGATTTGCTGGACAGGCGAATCTCCACAAACACCAGCAGCGTGCGCCCCAGCGCCTGAGGGTGCAGGTGCGCGTGGTAACCGGTGATCACGCCTTCGCGCTCCATGCGGCGCACCCGCTCGGTGCAGGGTGAGGCCGACAGGCCCACCCGTTCGGCCAGCTCGGTCATGCTCAGGCGGCCCTGGGCTTGCAGGGCGTCCAGGATTTTCAGGTCGATGCGGTCGAGTTCGGTCATTTCACTGCGCAGCCTTCATGGGGGATGGGGTGGATGGTGTCTTTCACTGTCCGGGGCTTGATTTTCAATGAAATTCACTGACAAGTGGTTCCTAGAATCCATTTCATTGCAAAAATTAGAGGTCAGGTCCATGAAAGTCCTTGTTTTGGGTTCGGGTGTCATTGGCACCACCACCGCCTATTTTCTGGCCCGCGCCGGGGCCGAGGTCACGGTGATCGACCGCCAAAGTGGCCCCGCCATGGAGACCAGCTTTGCCAACGCCGGGCAGGTCTCGCCGGGTTACTCCACGCCGTGGGCGGCCCCCGGCATTCCTTTGAAGGCGATCAAGTGGTTGTTTCAAAAACATGCCCCTTTGAGCCTGCGTCCGGACGGCAGCCTGTTCCAATTGCGCTGGTTGATGAGCATGCTGGCCCAGTGCAATGGGGCCGACTACGCCACCAACAAAGAACGCATGATGCGCCTGTCCAACTACAGCCGCGATGTGCTGCGCCAGCTGCGGGCCGACACGGGGCTGAGCTATGAAGAACGCCAAGGCGGCACCTTGCAGTTGTTTCGCACCCAGGCCCAGCTCGATGCCGCGCACAAAGACATTGCGGTGTTGCGCGACTGCGGCGTGCCTTTTGAGTTGCTCAGCCGAGAACAGTTGGCCGGTGTGGAGCCGGGCCTGGCCGACGCTTTGCCGCGCCTGGCCGGTGGCTTGCGTTTGCCCGACGACGAAACCGGCGACTGCCACCTGTTCAGCACCCGCCTGGCGGCCATGGCCGAGGCCGCCGGTGTGCGCTTTGAGTGGGGGCAGGACATCGCTGCGCTGGACGTGCAAGGCGGCCGTGTGCAAGGGGCGTGGGTGCAAGCAGCTTCTGGGCCGGAGAAGGGTCAGCCCCTGCGCCATGTGGCCGCCGACCGTGTGGTGCTGGCGCTGGGCGTGCAGTCAAGGGCGCTGCTGCAACCCTTGGGCATGGACTTGCCGGTTTACCCGGTCAAAGGCTATTCGCTCACCTTGCCCTTGATCGATGCGGCGCGGGCACCCGTCTCGACGGTGCTGGATGAGAGCTACAAAGTGGCCATCACCCGTTTTGATCAGCGCATCCGCGTGGGCGGCATGGCGGGCTTGGTGGGCTACGACCTGTCGCTCGATGAGCGCCGCCGTCAAACGCTGGAGATGGTGGTGCAAGACCTGTTTCCGGGAGGCGATGTATCCAAGGCGCAATTTTGGACGGGCCTGCGACCCATGACGCCGGACAGCACCCCGGTGGTGGGGGTTTGCCCGGTGCAAGGGCTGTTTTTGAACACCGGGCACGGCACCCTGGGCTGGACCATGGCCTGCGGCAGTGGGCAATTGGTGACCGATTTGGTCATGGGCCACGAGCCTGCCATTGAGCACCATGACTTGGCTTGGCAACGCTACAACCCAAGCACTCGCCGTGCGACGAAACACGGCGTTACAACTGGGGTGACTGGCGCGTCATCAGGACTGGCGCAGGGGGCGTTGTAGTTGCAAGTTCAACAAAGTGTTGGACTGAAAACCTGATGAAAGAGTTTTGATCATGAACAAGCTGCTCGCCACCCTCGTTGCCGGTTTCTTTGCTGCCGCTGCCTTTGCCCAAGCGCCCGCCTTGCCTGCGACAGCCGTCACAGCACCCGCTGTAGCCGCGACCGCAGCCAAAGCTTCAACAGCTGCCGCAGCACCCGCTGCACCCGCTGCAGCCGCGACTGCAGCCAAAGATGCCAAAGCTGATTTGAAGGCCGATGTGAAAGCCGATGTGAAGGCCACTGCAAAAGACAAGGCAGAGAGTCAAGCCAAAGCCAAAGCCGAAAAGAAAGCGGCCAAAGCCGCCGCCAAGGCACAAGCCAAGGCGGATGCCAAAGTGGCTGCTGTCAAGTGATGACACGGGACCCGCGTTCACGCGGAGTCCCTGACCTTGTTGAAAAAAAACCAGCGTGATGCTGGTTTTTTTTCGTCTGGCTTTGTTGTGAGCCACAGGTGTCCAGCAGTGACGCTGGAAGCTGCGCTGTTTCTCGTCCATGTCCAGGTCAGATCGCGTTCGCAGTGGGCAGCGGCCTTTACACTTGTGCACCATGCCCTCATCGAAAACATCACGCTCATCGACCCATGCCGCAGCTTCCAAACCTGCAGCCCGAAAACCTGTCCCCAAAACCCCCAAAGGCCCGCCTTCGCACGAGATCCGCATCATCGGCGGGCAGTGGCGGCGCACTCGCCTGAAGGTGATCGACAAACCCGGCCTGCGCCCCACGCCCGACCGTGTGCGCGAAACCCTGTTCAACTGGCTGGGTCAGGACCTGAGCGGCTGGCGCTGCGTGGACGCGTTTGCGGGCACGGGCGTTCTGGGCCTGGAGGCTGCATCGCGCGGCGCGGCCGATGTGCTGATGGTCGAGCAAGACGCCGTGCTGGTGCGCGATTTACAAGACAACGCCACCCGCCTCAAAGCCAGCATGGTCAGTGTGCAGCGCGGCGACGCGGTGAGCACTTTGGGCCGGTTGCCTGCGGGCAGTGTGGACCTGGTGTTCATTGACCCGCCTTTTGACGGCCCCTGGTTTGAGCCAGCCCTGAAAGCCGCCACCCGGGCTGTGCCCGTGGGCGGCTGGATTTATTTGGAAGCGCCTGTGGCTTGGCCCACAGAGACATTGACAGCCTTGGGCCTACAGTGCGAACGCCACCTCAAAGCAGGCGCGGTGCACGCCCATTTGTTGCAACGGGTCAGCCCTGAAACTGCACCCACCTCGATTGCCACCCCTGCTGAAGGAGACACGCCATGAGCCGATCTGCCAATACCGCTGTGACCGCTGTTTATTCCGGCACCTTTGACCCGCTCACCCTGGGCCATGAAGACGCGATCCGCCGCGCTGCCCAAATGTTTGACGAGGTCATCATTGCCGTGGCTGTGGCACACCACAAAAAAACCCTGTTCAGTCTGGACGAGCGCGTGGCCCTGGCGCAAGCGGCTTTGGCCGACTGCCCGAACGTGAAGGCGCTGCCGTTTGACGGCCTGATCGTTGAGTTTGTGCGTTCGCAAAACGCTCAGGTCATCGTGCGCGGCCTGCGCTCGGTGACCGACTACGACTACGAAACGCAAATGTCCGGCATGAACCGCCACCTGGCCCCGGAAGTGGACACCGTGTTTTTGCACACCAGCGCCCATGTGCAGCACATCAGCAGCACTTTGGTGCGCGAAATTGCCAAGCTGGGTGGCGATGTATCCGGCCTGGTGTCCGCGCCTGTGCTGAACGCCTTGCAGGGCAAAGTGGCCACCAAGCATTGAGACACCCTCTGTGGGAGCCCACCCCGTGGGCGATAGGCGTGGGACGTGCCCCGAAGATTTCCCCCACAGGGGTTGGCCCCTACAAAATGCAGGCATACCCCTTGTGGGAGCGGCGCCCCCGCCGCGATAGAGCCTCGCAGACCACCACCCCCATCGCACCGAGGGCGGTGCTCCTACAAATTCACAGCTCCGCGCCTTCGACCAAAAAGCGCACCCGCTTTTGGCCTTGCCACTCGTCGGCGTCCAGGCGGTAGGCCAGTTTGACCCGTGAGGGCAAAGGCTCGGTCCGGCCAAACCAGATGCCGTCCACCGGCTGGCCTTGGTGCTTCATCTTGAGCGACAGGTGTTTCTCGCCCACCAAGCGCTGCGACACGATCTCGATCTCTTCGCAAAAAACCGGTGGTGCAAAGCCCTGGCCCCAGACCTCGTGGTGCAGCATGTCCACCAAATCCACCCTGCGGTATTCGGCGGGCAGGGGGCCGTCGGTTTCCAGGCGGCGTTGCAGCGTAGCGGCGTCCAGCCATTCCATGGCGACTTGGTTGAGCGTTTCCTCAAACACATCGAGGTGTTCTTCGGCCACGGTGCAACCCGCCGCCATGGCGTGACCGCCAAAACGCAGCAGCACGCCCGGGGCGCGTTTGGCCACCAGGTCGAGTGCATCGCGCAGATGAAAACCCGCAATGGAGCGGCCCGATCCCTTGAGCTCGTGCTCTTTGCCCGGGGCGCTGCTGGCCGCAAACACAAAGGTGGGGCGGTGCAATTTGTCCTTGATGCGCGAGGCCACGATGCCCACCACGCCTTCGTGAAAATCCGGGTCGAACACACAAATCGCCGGTGGCGGCTCGTCGCCTTCGTCAAACAGCGACTCTGCCATCTCCATGGCCATCTCGCGCATGTCACCCTCGATCACGCGGCGTTCGCGGTTGATCGCGTCCAGCTGTTTGGCCAGCTCGTCGGCGCGGCCTGCGTCGTCGGTCAGCAGGCACTCGATGCCGAGCGTCATGTCGGCCAAGCGGCCTGCCGCGTTGATGCGCGGCCCCAGGGCAAAACCAAAATCAAACGTGGTGGCCTTGGCCGTTTCGCGGCCCGCTGCGCGCATGAGCGCCGACATGCCGGGCGGCAGTGCGCCTGCACGAACGCGGCGCAGGCCTTGCGCCACCAGGCGGCGGTTGTTGGCGTCGAGCTTGACCACGTCGGCCACGGTGCCCAAGGCCACCAGCGGCAGCAGCGCGTCCAGACGCGGCTGGTTGCTCGCATCAAACACGCCGCGCTGGCGCAACTCGGCCCGAAGGGCCAGCAGCACGTAAAACATGACGCCCACACCCGCGATGGATTTGCTGGTGAAGCTGCAGCCGGGCTGGTTGGGGTTGACGATCACTTCGGCCGTGGGCAGTTCGCTGCCCGGCAGATGGTGGTCGGTCACCAGCACCTGCAGGCCCAGGGCTTGCGCTGCCTGCACGCCCGCCACGCTGGCAATGCCGTTGTCCACGGTGATCAACACATCGGCGCCTTGCGCGTGCACCCGCTCGGCAATCGGCGGCGTCAGGCCGTAGCCGTCGACTACCCGGTCGGGCACCAGGTAGCTCACATTGTGTGCACCCAGCATGCGCAGGCCGCGCACACCCACGGCGCAGGCGGTCGCGCCGTCGCAGTCGTAATCGGCCACGATGCACAGGCGCTTGTTTTGCGCCATGGCGTCGGCCAGCAGCTGGGCGGCTGCTTGCGTGCCCAGCATGCCGGCCGGGGGCAGCAGCAGGTTCAGCGCGTCGTCGAGTTCGTCTTTGGACTGCACGCCACGGGCGGCATACAGGCGGGCCAGCAGGGGGTGGATGCCCGCTTGTTCCAGCGCCCAGGCGCTGCGGGGGGGCACATCTCGGGTGAGCAAATTCATGGGGTGATCAGAGGGTGATGAGGGCTTGAAGAGCCGCTGCAGGGGAAGGTTTGTTGAACAGCCGGGTGATTTTTTGGTGCCACGCGGCCGGTGCGGCAGTGTAGGTGTGCGCCGCGTGTTCGCTGCAAAGGCTGAGCTGGCCTTGGCCTGTCGCTTTCAGGTGTTGAAACAGGTCGGCCACGGCCGTGGCATCGAGCTGCTGCCAAGCTTGCCGCCAAGCCTGCACATCGCCATGCAAAGCGCTGGAGCGCAGGGCGTCTGACACGGTCGCTGTCTCGGTCATGGGCGGCGCAGCGGAAGGTGTGACCGCAGGCAGCGTGCCCGCGCCATGCAGCCAAAAGGCGTTCACCGTGTGCTGCCTGCGGGCGTCGCGAGCGTCGTTCACCGGGTGGTTGTACAGCAGCATCTGCATCTCGCTTTGCAGGCGCTGCAGGGGCCGGGCAGTGGGGTGCTGGGGCATCCAGTCTTTCACGTTTTGGCCGATCACCCGGTCGAGCGAGGCGGTGGGCAGGTCGGCCAGCAGTGCGCCTTGGGCGTGCCAGCGCAAGGTGCTGTGCCAGGTCACTTGCAGGCCGTCTTCTTGCAAGAAGGGCTGCATGGCTTGCAAAAGCTGCTGCGATTCTTCGTCGCTCAAGCGCAAATGCGCGGGGTTGGCCATCACCACCTGGTCCATGCCGACTTGCCAGTGGCAGGGCGTCATCCAGGCTTGGGGCGCGGCACTGGCTTGGCCCTGTTGCGCCTGGTGCCAAGCGGCCCAGGGCAGGGTGGGGGCGTCAGGTGCCCAGCCCAGGGCCTGGGCTTGCAGGCGTTCGTGCGGCAGGTGCAGCGGTGTGGCTTCGGAGTCTTGCAGCACCTGCTGGCGCTGCAGCAGGCTCAGCAGGGTTTGCAAATGGGGCAGCTGCCAACCGGCCCAGACTTCGGGGCCGGTGAAGGCGTGGCTGGCCGCATAGGGAATGATCAGGTGCATGGGGCCTGATTGTCGCAGGCCCCATGAAAGGAAGTTGGGTCGGTTCAGCGTGCAGCGCCCAACGCCCACCCTCAGCGTTTCAAAGCAGCGGCTTCGGCAGCGCAGTCAGTGCGATTCGATTTCAGACCTTTGGCCCGGGCGGCGGCGATCTCGGCTTTGGCCAGTTGGGCTTGGGCCTGGAACACCGGGTCGGCTTGCAGGCGGGCCACGGCGGCAGCGCCCACCACGCGTCCGGCTTCCAGGTCGCTTTGCCAGTGCACGCCACACACCATGCGGCTGTCGCCAAAGGCGTGGCCGCGTTGCACCAAGGCGTTGGCTTTGTCGGGGGCGAGCCCAGCCAAGATCAAGCCCCAGGCCCAGCCCAAAGCGGCGTGGCCGGAGGGGTAAGCGCCGTCTTTGGACAGGTGCGCTTCTTCCTTGGGCGAGCAGGTGGTTTCACCCAGCTCGGCAAAGGGGCGCTTGCGGTTGTAGTGGTCTTTGGCCCTGTAGGTGGCAAAGCCCGCGTCCACCAGGCTGCGGCGCAGCAGCATGTTCAGGTGGGGCGTGGCCTCTTGCGAGATGGGGATGTCCAGCGCACACGAGAACACCCCGGCGGCTTCGGGAAACTTCAGGTTCACGTCCTTGAAGGCGTATTCCCAGCGCGGTGTATTGCGCAGGGCGCGGGTTTGCTGGTGCTGCTGCAGGTCGGCCGCCTGGCGGGCCGAGCCGGGGGCGGGTGGGGGTGGCACCAAGGCCAGGCTGTCGGGCAGTTCCTTGCGGTCGATGTAGCCGTTCAGGTAGCCCGAGCCCTTGCGGAACTCACCCACCACTTCGGGTGAGGTCGGGGGCACTGGGGCTTGTGTCGGGGCGGTTTGGCAGGCGCTGAGCGCCAGCCCGGCGGTGATGCCAAGACAAAGGGTGCGGGCGGTGTGCTTGAAATTCATGAAATGTGTCTTTGAGTGAGGTTCCATGGGGGCATGAAGACGTGCATCAAGCCGGTCGATGGAGGGCCATGCCTCCAAACGAGGTGGGGCAAGTTTTGAAGAAAAGTCTTGGCCAAATCGTCACTGGCGTGACTTTTTGCGTGAAAACACCGAGATCGCTGTGTTCAGGCCCCACAACCCTTGGCCCCCGCTGGCGCTGGCCAGGGCAGGGTGCCCTTGGCAAACGATGTTGTTCAAATCGGCGGGTTCACAAGGGTTCCAGTCGCCAGAGTTACTGAGGCTATGGTTGACCCTAATGGTCTGTGCAGGCATTGGGTATAAATTTTGATGAGGCGGGTGCCAGTCGGTCCCGGCTGTACAAATCAAAAGGAGACACCCATGTTCAATCGCTCGCGTCGTACTTTGGTGGCCAGTGCTGTTGCTGGTCTGGCTTGTTTGGCAGCCGCTGTGCCTGCAGCTGCGCAAAACTACCCCGCACGCCCCATCACCATGATCGTGCCCTGGGGGGCCGGTGGTGGTACCGATGCGGTGGCCCGCATCGTGGCCAGCTTGCTCGAAAAAGACCTCGGTCAACCCGTGACCGTCGTCAACCGCACGGGCGGCAGCGGTGTGGTGGGCCATGCGGCCATTGCCTCGGCCCCCGCTGACGGCTACACCATCGGTCTGGCCACGGTCGAAATTGGCATGATGCATTGGCAGGGCCTGACACAGCTGACAGGCGCTTCTTACACCCCCATCGGTCTGGTCAATGCCGACCCGGCTGGCATTCAGGTGCGTGCCGATTCGCCTTACAAAAACGTGAACGATTTGCTCGCCGCCATCAAGGCCAACCCCGGCAAGTTCAAAGCCTCGGGCACAGGCCAGGGCGGCATCTGGCATTTGGCCATTGCCGGTTTGTTGCTGGACCAGAAAATCGACCCTGCTGCACTGCCTTGGGTGCCCAGCAACGGCGCAGCGCCTGGCTTGCAAGACATGGTGGCCGGTGGCGTGGAAGTGGCACCAGTGTCCCTGCCTGAAGCGCGTTCGCTGATCGATGCGGGCAAGGTCAAGAGCTTGGCCATCATGGATGCCAAACCTTCGACGCTGTACCCCAATGTGCCCACCCTGAAGTCCGCCACTGGCAGCAACTGGACCATGGCGGCGTGGCGCGGTGTGCTCGCGCCCAAGGGTTTGCCTGCACCGGTACAAGCCAAATTGGCCGAGGCCGTGCGCAAGGCCGTGGCCAGCAAAGAGTACAACGACTTCATGACCAGCCGTGGCCTGGGTGTGATTTATGGCGGACCGGATGAGATGGCCAAGTTCATGGCCAAGTCCGATGCCGAAATGGGCGTGACCATGAAGGCTGTGGGTCTGGTCAAGTAAGACTGCCCATGAAAATCAACGACGCTTTTTGGGGCGTCTTGCTCATGGCCTTGGGCGCTGCGGTGCTCTGGGCTGTGCGCGGCTACCCCAATATCCCCGGTCAGCCGGTTGGGCCGGCTTTGTTCCCGGGCTTGATTGCCATCGGCCTGTGTGCGGGCGGCGCTTTGCTGGTCTGGCAAGGCTGGCGTGATCGCGCGAATGGACCATGGCTGGAGTGGGAAGACTGGCTGCGTTCGCCGCGGCACACCAAGGCGCTGGTCGCCCTGCTGGGTTCGGTGGTCTTTTACATCGTGCTGTCTGATGAGCTGGGATTTTTCATCACCTCATTTTTGATGCTGGTGACCTTGTTCAGATCCTTGCAAGTGGCTTGGGGACGATCGGTCTTTTGGGCGGTGGTGGCTACTTTGGTGGTTCACTTTGCCTTTTACAAGTTGCTTCGTGTCCCTTTGCCTTGGGGCATCTTGACGCCGCTGGCCTGGTAAGGCGACTTTCACCACTTTCAACCCTAATGACTTTGTCGGTCTGAGGAGTCTTATCCCATGTGGACAGCCATTGGCCAAGCTTTTTCGATGGTGTTCGAGCCCTACACCTTGATGGTGATGGTGCTTGCTTCTCTTTATGGCCTTTTCGTTGGCGCAGTGCCGGGACTGACCGCTACCATGGCCACGGCGTTGCTGGTGCCGGTCACCTTTTTTATGCCGCCCATTCCGGCGGTGGCGGCCATGGTCACCGCCACGGCGATGGCCATCTTTTCAGGTGACATCCCGGGTTGTTTGCTGCGAATTCCGGGCACGCCCGCATCGGCGGCCTACACCGACGAAGCATTTGCCATGACGCGCAAGGGGCAAGCCGAGAAAGCGCTGGGCGCAGGCCTGGTGTTCTCTGCGGTGGGGGGCTTGTTTGGCACGGTGGTGCTGATCGTTGCTGCGCCTGCCTTGGCCGACTTTGCGCTGAACTTCAGTTCCTTCGAATACTTTTGGTTGGTGCTGTTGGGCCTGACTTGCGCGGTCTTCATCTCCACCGGTTCGCCGGTCAAGGGCCTGATGATGTTGTTCCTGGGCTTGTTGGTGGCGTGTGTGGGCTTGGGCAACCCGGCCGGTTTCCCGCGCTTTACCTTTGGCAACACCGAAATGTCGGGCGGCATCGGCATGATCGCCATGATGATCGGCATGTTCGCCATCTCCGAAATCATCCGCTACGTGGTGGACACCAGCCCCCCGGCCGAGTTGGTGGTGGAAGAAGTCGGCGGTGTGCTGAAAGGGCAATGGGCGCTGGCCAAAAAATACCCCAAACAAATTTTGCGAGGCAGCGTTCTGGGCACGGCCGTGGGCGCTTTGCCCGGTGCCGGGGCCGACATCGCCGCCTGGATGTCCTATGCCATGAGCAAGAAATTTTCCAAGGAGCCTGAAAAATTTGGCACCGGGCATGTGGAAGGCATTGTGGAGTCGGGCTCGGCCAACAACAGTGCCTTGGCCGGTGCGTGGATTCCGGCCTTGGTGTTTGGCATTCCGGGCGACTCAATCACGGCCATTGTGATCGGTGTGCTGTACATGAAGAACATGAATCCCGGTCCGACCTTGTTCACCACCAACCCGCAAAACATTTATGCGGTGTTTTTGCTGTTCATTGTGGCCAACCTGATCATGATTCCCCTGGGTATTTTGTGCATCAAGGTGGCCAAACGCATCCTCAAGGTGCCGCGTGAAATTCTGATGCCGATGATCTTGCTGTTTTGTGTGGTGGGCACTTTTGCCATCAACAACTCGGTGTTTCAGGTGGGGGTGATGCTGGTCGCAGGCATCCTGGCTTATCTGCTGGAGGCCAATAAATTTCCGGTGGCTCCGGCGATTTTGGGCGTGGTGCTGGGCGGCATGCTGGAAGAAAACTTCATCACCTCAATGATCAAGTCCAATGGCGACTTGACCGCTTTTGTTGCCCGACCCATCGCACTGGGTTTGGCCATTCTCACCGCTTCGGTGTGGTTTGCACCCCTGCTCTTTCGCATGCTGCGAAAACCTGCCCCTGCGGCTTGATGCGAGGGGTCTGGACTCGCAGTGTTGGCGCTGTCTCTCTTTGTAGGAGCGGCGCCCCCGCCGCGATAGCGCTTCGTGGACCTCTACACTTCGCCCCGATGGTGAGATGCCTGCACAGTCACGCAGGGCTTTGACCCACACGGTCCTTCGCTTCAAACCGCTGAGGGCACAGCGATTTTGAACTTCTCGGCCCAAGGCACCAGCATGGGCATGATGTTCGGGTAAAGCGCCACGCCTTGGCTGACGCTGTCGGCCTTGAGTTTCAGGCCGCGTTCACCTGGCGTGCGCACCCAGCGGTCGGGCTGTGCGGGCCGCGAAGCATGGCATTGGCGTGAGACCTCGTCCATTTGCGTGTTGAAGGCGCTTTGGCCTGCAAAAGCGCGGGGGTCGATGATTTGCAAAAACACCGTGGCCCCCCAGCCCTCTGGCGCATCGGCGCGGCCGTGGCCGGCCAGGCCACCCGTCAGCGCTTCGACCATCCAGCTCAGGCCATAGCCTTTGTGGCCCGAGTCCATGCCCCCGAGCGGCAAGATCGTGCCCTTGGGTTCATTGAACAGCACAGCCGGGTCGCGGCTGGGCTGGCCGTGGCCATCCATCACCCACTCGGCAGGCAGCAAACCGCCTTCTTTGTGCAGGCGGTTGGTCATGCCGTTGGTGGTGGACGAAGTGGACACATCGATCAGCACCGGCAAGCCCGATGTGGGAATGCCCACCGACATGGGGTTGGGCGTGAACACCGGGTCCAGCCCGCCAAAGGGGGCGATGCTGGCAGCGTTCGGGTCGGAGCAATGCAGCAGCATCATGAAGCCCTGATCCGTCACGCGCTGGTGGTAGGCGGCCAGGCAGGCAATGTGGTGGCTGCGCCGAATGACCACGGTGCAAGTGCCTTGTGTGCGTGCGCGTTGAGTGGCCAAGTCGATGGCTTGCAGCACCAGCCAAGGGCCAGGCAGGCGCTGGCCATCCCAGGTCACAGCAGCTGGGTGGTCCGACACCACCAGGGGCTGACCGTCTTTGCGCATCTTGCCCGCTTCCAGCTCGGCCAGATAAGGCGCCAGCAAGGCCAGGCCATGGGTGGTGTGGCCCAGCAAGTCACCTTCCAGCAAGACGTCAGCCACGGCCTGTGCCTTGTCGGGCGGCAAGCCTGCGGTTTGCAATAGTTGGTCGGCAAAAGCCAAAAGGTCAGCAGCAGCGTAGTTCATGGGCTTCATCATAAAAACAAGCCTGCCAAGTCCTGTCACGCTGCGGACTCGCTACGAAATCCGAGTTCTAAAACCACCAAGCCACGGCATAAGGAATCAGCATGGCCCCCGCGATGCCATGCAGCCCCATGCCCAGGCTGGCATAAGCCCCGGCCTCGGCGTTCACGCTGAAAGCGCGTGAGGTGCCAATGCCGTGCGCGGCCACGCCCAGGGCAAAGCCGCGTTGCCACCAGGCCGTGACGCACAGGGCGTCCAGCACATAGCGGCCCAGCACCGCGCCCAAGATGCCGGTGCTGACGGCAAAAATGGCCGTCAGGGTGGGCGAGGCTTGCACGCGTTCGGCAATGCCCATCGCAATCGGCGCGGTGACCGATTTGGCCACCAAGCCGCGCACCAGCGCTTCGTCCACCCCCAGCCAACGCGCCATGCCCACCGCCGTCAGCACCGAGGTGATGCCGCCCGCCATGAGCGACAGCAGCAACACCCCCATGCGCCCCTTGAGCGAGGCAAAACCTTTGTAGATCGGAATGGCCAGCGACACCGTGGCCGTGCCCAGCAAAAAGTGCACAAACTGCGCGCCTTCAAAGTACTGGGCATAGGGCATGTCGATCACGCTGATGCCGATGCACACCACAACCACCGCAATCAACACCGGGTTGGCCAGCGGGTTGCGCTGGCTGCGCTCGTACACGGTCAGGCCCAGCAGGTAAGCGCTGAGCGTGAGCACCAAAGCCAGCAGCGGGCTGCCCGAGAGGTAGACCCAAATGTCGGAGATGGGCGGCAGGGTGTTGTTCATGGCGCGCTGTCCTTTTTGGCGAACAGTTTGAGAACCAACGCGGTGACCGCCACCGTGGCCACCACGCTCAGCACCAGCGCCGCCGTGATGGCCCAGGCGTTGGCCTGCAGAACCGGCAAATACAGCACCACGCCCACCGATGCGGGAATGAACAACAGCCCCAGGTGCTGCAAGATGCCGCTGCCCACCAGGTCCATGGACGCAGGCACATGGCCGCGCAGGGCCAAAAATGCCAGCAGCAAAACCAGGCCCAGCACGGGCCCAGGGATGAAGGGCAGGGCGAATTTGGACAGCAGCTCGCCCAGCGCCTGAAAGAGGAAGAGTTGAACGAGGCCTTGGATCACGGCGTCGGGTTGGAGACGAATTTAACCGGTTGGTACTGTGGTTCGGTGTGTTCACACGCAGGGGCTTTGGCGCAGGGCATCTGGCACAGGTCCCGGTCGCTGACCGGGCAGGCGCGGTTGAAGGTGACCACATGGTCCACCTCGGCCCTGATACCAATCCATTCGCCCAGCTTGTGGTCATGGTGGCTGGGCACATGGGCCATCAGCTGTTCGCCGCTGGCCAGGCGCAGGGTGTACAAAAACTCCGAACCCCGAAAGGCTTTGCGCAAAATTTGCGCCTTCACTGGCGCATCGTCGTCGTGCACGATGTCGTCCGCTCGCAGCAATACATCGCACTCGCCCCCTTCAAAGGCGCAGGGCAGGGGGCATTCGGCCACATCACGCAGCTCGCCCACCGGGGTGCTGACCAAAATGTGCCCGTCCACCTCGCGCAGTGTGGCGGGCGTGAAAACGCCATGCCCAATGAAGTCGGCCACAAAGCGGGTGGCCGGGCGGTGGTACAGGCTGTAGGCATCGTCCCACTGGTGCAGCTGGCCTTCGTTCATCACGCCAATCACGTCGCCAATCGCAAACGCTTCGAGTTGGTCGTGGGTGACCAGCAGCGCGGTGGCCTTGGCGGCTTTGAGGATGTTGCGCACTTCGTGCGCCAGGCGCTCGCGCAGGTCAATGTCCAGGTTGGAAAACGGCTCATCCAGCAGCAGCAGGTCGGGCTTGGGGGCCAACGCACGGGCCAGGGCCACGCGTTGTTGTTGCCCGCCTGACAATTCATGCGGAAAACGTTTTTCTGCACCATCGAGCCCAACAAGTTGCAGCACTTCAGCCACGCGTGCTTGGCGTTCGGATTTGGGCACATGGCTCAGGCCAAAGCCCACATTGCGACCCACGTCCATGTGCGGAAACAGGGCGTAGTCCTGAAACACCATGCCGATGCGGCGGCGCTCGGCCGGTTCGGTGTGGTCTTTTTCACTCACCACTCGATTGGACAGCAAAATTTGTCCACCCGAGACAGGCTCTAAACCCGCCACCGCGCGAAGCAAAGTGGTTTTGCCGCAGCCCGAGGGCCCGATCATCACCCCGATGTCACCCGAGCGCAGCCCCAAGTTCACCCCCCTGACGGCGGGTGTGGTGCTGCCTGGGTATTGAATGTCGAGTTGGCGCAGTTCTAAAAACATGGATTCGATTGTAGGCAGGTTGCAAAAGGCGTGGGTCTTGCAGGCACGGTCTTCGTCCCCCAGCGCACCGGGCGCTTGCGGCCGAGTGGGGTTGAGCCAACGCAGACCGCTTTTACAATAGCCGAATATGTTCTTGACCTTGGCCCGCCGTTTATCGGGTCTCCCCTCCTTGTTTTTTGCACTGCTGGCGTTGAGCTTGGCCTGGCCCGTTTTGGCTGTGCTCGGCTCGTGGCTGCAGTGGAGCGGCGAGAGCGCCAGCATCTTGCGCGAGATGGCCGCCACCGTGCTGCCCGATTACGCGCTGACCACCCTGGGCCTGTGCCTGATGGTGGCGGTGGGTGTGACGGTGCTGGGCCTGGCCACGGCGGCGTTGGTCACCTTGTTTGACTTTCCGGGTCGTGGTGTTTTTGAGTGGTTGCTGCTTTTGCCGCTGGCCATGCCGGCCTATGTGGTGGCGTACGCCTACACCGACTTTTTGCAGTTCAGCGGGCCGCTGCAGGTGGCCCTGCGCGAGGCGCTGGGTTTACAAGGCCGTTTGTGGCCCGATGTGCGCAGCGTCTGGGGCGCGGCGCTGGTGTTCACTTTGTCGCTTTACCCTTATGTGTATTTGCTGGCCCGCACCGCTTTGGTCGAGCGGGCCTCGGGTTTGATGGAAGCGGCCCGCCTGCTGGGGGCCCCTTTGTCACGTCGCATCCGTGAAATTGCTTTGCCCTTGGCCCGTCCGGCAGTGGCGGCCGGTGTGGCGCTGGCGCTCATGGAAACCTTGGCCGACTTTGGTGTGTCCAGCTACTTTGGCATCCAGACCTTCACGGCGGGCATCTACAAGGCCTGGCTGTCCATGGACAACCGCATTGCCGCCGCGCAGCTGGCCACGGTGTTGCTGGCGGTGGTGGTGGTTTTGTTGCAGCTGGAGCAACGCGCCCAAAAACGCATGCGCTTTAACCAAGGGCGTGGCTCGCGTCAGGGCTCGGCCGAGGCGCAGCCGATGCAGTTGCACGGCACGCGCCGCGTGCTGGCATGGACGGTGTGCAGCTTACCCGTGCTGCTGGGTTTTGTGTTGCCGGTGCTCATCATGCTGCGGGCTTTTGTGGGCGAGACGACCGAGATGCCTTGGGAGCGCTTTGGCCAGTGGGCCTGGACCAGCTTGCGTCTGGGTGCGGTCACGGCGGCGTTGGCCGTGGGCGTGGCGCTGGCGCTGGCTTTCAGTGTGCGCACACGGGCTGACCGCATCAGCCAGGGGGCCATTCAGTTGGTGGGTCTGGGTTATGCCATTCCTGGGGCGGTGGTGGTGGTGGGCTTGCTCTTGCCCGTGGGCTGGATTCAACAAACCTGGCCTGCCTCGTCGGCAGGGGCTTGGATCACGGCCACATCTTTGGGCTTGGTGTGGGCTTACTTGGTGCGCTTTTGTGCGGTGGCTTTGCAGTCGGTGCAAAGCGGCTATGCCCGCATTCCGGCCAGTCTGGACGACTCGGCCCGCATGCTGGGCGTGACCGGCTGGGGCCTGATGCGCCGGGTGCATGCACCGCTGCTTCAGCGCACCACCATCGCCGCTGCCTTGCTGGTGTTTGTGGACGTGATGAAAGAGCTGCCCGCCACAATGGTGTTGCGGCCCTTCAACAGCGACACCTTGGCGGTGGTGGCCTACCAACTGGCACGCGATGAGCGCCTGGGCGAAGCGGCCTTGCCCTCGCTGGCGCTGGTGCTGGTGGGGCTGATTCCGGTGATTTTGCTCAGCCGGACTTTGCGCCAAACCCGCTGAAGGCTTGCCAAAGACCCGCCTGTTTGTGGCCCAGAGTCCAAACCACACCGTGGCCCCACAAGGCTTTGAGGTGCTGCCGGACACCCTTTGATCAAGGCAGCTTCCCATCAGGCGGGGCTGGGCTGTGCTTGTACAAGGACTGCTCCTCGATGATTTGCCGGATGATGGCCCGGGCATGGTCTTCGGTGATGTTGTATTCGGTGCGCAGGTGCTCAATGGTCCGCTTTTCTTGCTCATCCAGGTGCCCGTCTTTGAGCACTTCCTCGACCTCGGTGGTGAACTCGATTTCTTGGGTGCGCACCCGTGAAACAAAAGCCGATGCCACGATACCGGTGAGCAAGGCCACGGTGAACACCCCCGACAAGGCGGTGAACGACCCGATGACCTTGCCCCAGGCCGACAAGGGGGTCACATCGCCATAACCCACGGTGGTGATGGTGATGATGGACCACCACATGGCCTGTGGAATGGTGCCAAACTGCTCGGCTTGCAAGTCGTGTTCGGCAAAGTGCATCAGGCATGCGGTAAAAAGGATGGTGATGGCCAGCAGATAAAGGGCCGAGATGAAGGCCCCTCTTTCGGCATAGATGGATGCCATCAAATCTTCCAAGGCCGTGGAGTAATGCGACAGCTTCAAAATGCGCATGACCCGCATCACGCGCAAAAAGCGCAAGTCCAGGCCCGGCACCAAGGCCTGTAAAAAGAAAGGCAAGACGGCCAGCAAATCGACCAGTCCGTGAAAACTCAGCACATACCCGATGCGGCGGCGGCGGACACTGTGATGGGCGTGTTGTCGTTCTGCTGCCGTCCAGATCCTCAGCAGGTATTCCACAGAGAAAAAAAGCACCGACAGCGCATCAAAAATAGCCAAAGCCCGGCCATACCGCGCTTCGATGGACGGCACCGATTCCAGCACCACTGCCACCACATTGCCCAGCACGATCAAGGTCAACACCCACGAAAACAGCCAGGCTGCTTGGCGGTGTTCGTGGCTCTGGTTTTCCAGAATTTGAAAAAGACGTCGCCGCAGCGAGGCAGGTGAATTCATGGTCAGACCTCCAGTGTCGCAGTCCATCAGTTTGCATCCCAGTGCAAGACTGGCGCAGGGTATTTGCAGGCAGACGAACGGTGCTTTCCTGTGTTTACTTGATTCAAATCAATCAATATAAGCTGTAACTTAAGAAAATTAACCAATACGACAATTTTCACAAAAAGGATAAATATGTTCAAACGAACCTGGCTGTTGGGGGCCATGGCTGCCGGGTGGTTGCTGACGCCTACGCTGGGCCAAGCGCAGTTTGTGGCCAACGATGCCCGTCTGCTGGCTTCGGGCTGTTTTCAGTGCCACGGCACCAACGGCAAAAGTGGCGCTTTCGACGCTTTGGCAGGTGATGGCAAGTTGGACATGCTCAACAAGCTCAACGACATGCGCAAAAAATCAGCAGGCTCCAGCATCATGGTGCCTCACGCGCGTGGCTACACCTCTGAGCAATTGAACATGATTGCCGATTACTTTTCAAAACAAAAATAAGGTGCACCCATGACCTCCCCATTTGAATTTTCTTTGTCTCGTCGTCATCTTCTGGCCAGCTTGGGCGCTGGAGCTGTGTGTGCCACCACATTCCCTGCGTTTGGTTTGACCGCACCCGTTCAAAAAATTGTGGTCATCGGTGGCGGCATGGCCGGTGCGACGGTTGCCAAATACCTGCGCTTGTGGAGCAACAAGGCCGTCGAGGTCACCATCGTTGAGCCCTCAACGACCTATGTGTCGAACATCATGAGCAATTTGGTGGTGACGGGTCAGTACGCACCCGCCTTGCTCAATTACAACTGGAGCAACCTGATCAAAAACCACGGCATCAAACTGGTCAAGGGTTCGGTCAGTCAGGTGACGGCCAATGGCTCAGGCTGGAGCGTGAGTGTCACCGGTGTGGCTGCTCCCTTGCTGTGCGATCGCGTGGTGGTGGCACCGGGCATCAGTTTTGACCCGGTGCTGGACAATATTGCTCAGCCTGTGGCTGTTTTGCACGCATGGCAGGCCGGCCCACAAACCACGCAGTTGCGCGATTTGCTGGCGGCATTGCCGCCCACAGGCACTTTGGTCATGACCATCCCGCCAGCACCCTATCGCTGCCCCCCTGGCCCTTATGAGAGGGCTTGTGTGATCGCCGATTATTTGAAGCGCAACAAGCCGGGTGCCCGCATTGTTGTGCTGGACGCCAACCCCGATGTCATGGCCGAGCCTGCCAACTTCAAAAACGCTTTCAGCACTCTGTATGGCGCTAATCTGGTTTACTTGCCCGGTCGAAAAGTCAAATATGTCACCTCAGGCATCAGTCCTTACAGTGGAAAAGTGACAGTAGACATTGTCGGAACCGGTTTTGTGGAAGAGTATTCGGGTGACTTGCTCAACATCATTCCGACGCAAAGAGCCGGCGCGATTGCACAAGCACTGGGGCTTTGCGACAGCACGGGTTTTGCCCCCGTGAACGGGGTCTCATTTGAAAGCACCTTGCGCCCGGGCATTCACGTCATTGGGGATGCCGCGAAAACATCGCTGCCCAAAGCCGGTCACGTTGGCAACCAGGGAGCCAAAATCTGCGCCGATGCGATATTGCGCATCTTGTCCAACCAAGCACCCTACGCAACGCCCACCGCCAATTCGGCCTGCTACTCACCCCTGAGCAGCACCGTGGCCTCTTGGCTCACGGCCGTTTACCAATATGAACAACAGCCTGACAGCAGCTGGAAATACGTGGCCAGGGACCACATCAGCACCACGACCGGCCCTACAGAAGCGGCCAGCGCCAGCACAGGCAATTTCACCAAAATGAACACTTGGTACAAAACCCTGATGACCGAAACCTATTCTTGAGGGTTGGTGTTTCGTCAAACCGCCATGGGGTGGCGGTTTGGTGGGATTCAAACGCCCATAAAAAAACACCCAGCACGCGAGCACTGGGTGTTTTTAGTTTGTGAGTGGTGGGACCAGCGGGGGTCGAACCCACGACAAACGGATTAAAAGTCCGCTGCTCTACCAACTGAGCTATGGTCCCACATCAAGCCCTCTATTATAGTATGCCTTTAAGCCAAAACTGAGGCCTTGAACGTTTTTTACTTGGCTTGGCCTGTCTGGCGGTGCTGAGTTGGCTTGAGGGCACCCCAATCCACACCCTTGCGCCTGATTTTTGGACAAGCAACATGCTCAATTTTTGTGCAATGCCCATGTGGCATGGGTTTGTGTTGCTTTGATGACCGTGGCGCAGGTCAACAGCCATGCGGGCAGGGGCGTCGCCCGGGGCCAATGGGCTGGCCTTAGTTCGATCTGTGCATAAGCAAAGAACAAATCAATGGTTGGTCTTTTGACAAAAAAGGTCACAATCCTTCGATTTCTCAGTCTGACTGAAAACCGTCCACATCGATAGAAAATACAAGCATGGCCAAAACTACAAAAGACCAAGCATTGACCGAATCGGAAGAGGTGTTTGAAAAAGCTGCCGAAGTGTTTCGCGTCATGTCCGCGCCCATGCGCCTGCGCATCATCAGCTCACTGTGCAATGGCGAAAAAAACGTTGGGGAATTGCTCACCGAAATCGACACCACCCAGCCCAATATGTCGCAACACCTGAACACACTCTACCAAGCCGGTGTGCTGGGCAAGCGTCGAGAAGGGGTACAAATTTACTACCGCATCATCAATGACCGGGTGGTCACGTTGTGCCGTGCTGTGTGTGTGCAAATCGCCAGCGAAGCCGATTGAAAGAACAGCGTCAGTTTCGAGCCGGGTTTTCACGGGCTCGCATTGGATCATGATCCGGCTAATATTCATCTATAAGGAGTCACGAATGAAGCGTCATCTGTTGCTGGTTACCGGTTTACTGGCCTGCACCCTGTCTTGGGCCGAAATCAAAGTGGTTTATCACCTGAGTGAGGGCATCCCCCAAGCTTCGCGTGCCATAGGCAACATCCGAAATCACTTGGCCGCAGACCCAAGTGCCAAAATCGTGGTGGTCACCCATGGTTTGGGCATCGACTTTTTGCTCAACGGCGCCACCAACCAGATGGACCAGCCTTTTGCCGGGGGTGTTGCTGACCTGGTCAATAAAGGCGTGGAGTTCCGTGTGTGCAACAACACCTTGGTGTCGCGCAAAATCTCGGCCGACAAGCTACTGATGGAAGCCAAAGTGGTGCCCTCAGGTGTGGCCGAAGTGGCCAAGCTGCAGGCCAATGAGAAATTTGTCTATCTGCGCCCCTGATGGGCATTGAGGCGTTCGTTCGCCCCGTCTGTTTTTTTCGAGGAAAACCCATGAAGATTCAACACGCTTTGACAGCGGCTGCACTGGTCGCCCTGTCTGGCCTGGCCCAAGCCCAGGTCGATCCGCTGCAGGTGCGCAGCTGGGCCGCTTCTTGTTCTGCTTGCCACGGCACCGATGGCCGTGCACAGCCGGGCATGATTTCATTGGCCGGTGTGCCCAAAGAAGTCACCATTCAGAAAATGCTGGACTACAAAGCCGGTCGCGTGCCTGCTGCCACCATCATGCACCAGCTGGCCAAGGGCTATTCCGACGAGCAAATCGCCGCCATCGCTGGCTACTTTGCCGCCCAGAAGAACTAAGGAAAAACTGCCATGCAACGTCGTCATTTTTTGCAGACTGGCTCCGCTTTGGGCGCCATGGGACTGGTTTCGGGCTGTGCCACCGTGGGCGGCAGCAGCGGCCCCAAGGTGGTGGTCATTGGTGGTGGCTACTCCGGTGCCACAGCCGCCAAATACCTGCGCATGTGGTCTGAGCACAAAATCCAGGTCACCCTGGTCGAACCCAGCGAAGCCTTCATCTCTTGCCCCATCTCCAACTTGGTGATCGGTGGCAGCAAGACCATCGCCGACATCACCACCCCTTATGACAACCTGACCAAACGCCACGGTGTCAAGGTCATCAAGGACCGTGTCAACACCATCGATTCAGACAAGCGCATTGTCAAATTGGCTGGCGGCACTGAGCTGGCCTATGACCGGCTGATCGTTTCGCCCGGCGTGGATTTCATGTGGGAGAGCTTGCCCGGCATGAACAAGGCAGGGGCCAAAGACAAAGTCATGCACGCTTGGAAGGCTGGCGCACAAACCGTGACCCTGCGCAAGCAACTCGAAGCCATGCCCGATGGCGGCGTTTTCGCCATGTCCATTCCGCTGGCCCCCTACCGCTGCCCACCCGGCCCTTACGAGCGTGCTTGCCAGGTGGCTGAATACTTCAGCAAGGCCAAGCCCAAGAGCAAGGTGCTGATTCTGGACGCCAACGACGACGTCACCTCCAAAGGCCCCTTGTTCAAAAAAGCTTGGGCTGAGCGTTACAAAGGCATCGTGGAGTACCGTGGCAAACACAACGTGACCGACGTTGATGCGGCCACCAACACCTTGAAGTTCGAGTTCAACGACGACATCAAGGCCAGCGTGTTGAACGTGATCCCCAATATGCGTGCCGGTGACATTGCCGTCAACGCCGGTCTGGCCACGGCCAACAAGCGCTGGTGCGAAGTGGACTTCCTCACCTTCGAATCCAAGGCCGCCAAAAACGTGCACGTCTTGGGTGACTCGATTCAGATTGCGCCTGGCATGCCCAAGTCCGGCCACATGGCCAACCAACACGGCAAAACCTGTGCAGCAGCAGTCATCGCCTTGTTGATGGGCAAACAAGTCAACCCTATGCCCATCTACAACAACACCTGCTACAGCTTCGTCAGCAGCAAAGACGTGGTCCATGTGGCCAGCGTCCACCGCTATGACGCTGAAAAGAAAACCATGCTCACCGTGCCCGGCTCGGGGGGGGTGTCCAGTGCTGCCAATGAGCTCGAAGGGGTGTATGCCCTGGCTTGGGCGCAAAACATCTGGGCTGACACACTGGCTTGATGCGATCTTGAAGAAACGCCGCCGTCCAAAGACGCGCGGCGTTTTTTTTCGACCATTTTCCGGAGTGTGGCTTTCTTGATCTGAGCGATGTTGACGTGGATCGTGCACACACACCATGGCGGCAAATTGTCGCCCTTGTAAATGGCCGCTGTGGCCGAATCCCTGAGCGGCAAATAAGCGCATCGCCAACAGGGCTGGCGTTTACAAAACGCAGCACATCCTTTTGGGTGCGTTTGCTTTGTGCCCATGGCGTGGTGGTCTTGGCCGATTGGTCACAATAGCGGCCTATGTCTTTTTTCAAAAACATCCCCTACGAGCTGGTGCTGGGCTGGCGCTACACGCGTGCAGGCCGCGCCACCCGGCGAAACGGCTTCATTTCCTTCATCTCGGGGGTGTCCATGATGGGCATTGGCCTGGGGGTGGCGGCGCTCATCATTGTGCTGAGCGTGATGAACGGCTTTCAAAAAGAGGTGCGCGACCGCATGCTGGGCGTGGTCTCGCACATCGAGGTCTATGCCGCTGACGGTGCGGCCGTGGCCGATTTGCCCGCCTTGCTAGCCCGCCTGAAGGCCAACCCGCAGGTGCTGGGCGCTGCGCCCTTCATCACCGCGCAGGCCTTGCTGGCCCGGGGTGAGGACATGAAAGGCGTGTTGGTGCGAGGCATCGACCCGGCGCTGGAGCCCGAGGTCAGTGATTTGTCGAACGACACCCAAGTCGGGGTGTTGCAAAGGCTCAAATCCGGCGAGTTCAATTTGGTGCTTGGGCGCGATTTGTCCTACAACCTGGGCCTGCAAAGCGGCGACCCGGTGACGCTGGTGTCACCGTCTGGTCAGGTGACCCCTGCGGGGGTGGTGCCGCGCATGAAGCAAATGGGCGTGCTGGGCACTTTCTCTTCGGGGCACTACGAATACGACTCGGCGCTGGCGCTGATGCACGTTGAAGACGCGGCCCGCATGTTCCGGCTGGAAGGCCCCAGCGGTGTGCGCCTGAAATTGCGCGATTTGCACCAAGCGAGAGACGTGGCGCGAGAGCTGCAACTGGACTTGGGTCCCGGCTTTTTTGTGCGCGACTGGACGCAACAAAACAAAACCTGGTTTGCCGCCGTTCAGGTCGAAAAACGCATGATGTTCATCATCCTCACGCTCATCGTGGCGGTGGCGGCTTTCAATTTGGTCAGCACTTTGGTGATGACGGTGACCGACAAACGCGCCGACATTGCGATCTTGCGCACCCTGGGGGCCAGCCCGCGCAGCATCATGGGTATTTTTGTGGTGCAGGGGGCCACGGTGGGCGTGATCGGCACGATGAGTGGCTTGGCGCTGGGTCTTTTGGTGGCCTTCAACATCGATGTGATCGTGCCCGCGCTGGAGACACTGTTCAACGCCAGCTTTTTGCCACGCGACATTTACCTGATCAGCCGCATGCCCAGCGAGCCTCTGGCCAGCGACATCCTGCCTGTGGCCATCATTTCTTTGGTCTTGGCTTTTGTGGCCACGCTCTACCCCAGCTGGCGTGCCAGCCAAGTCAACCCGGCGGAGGCGCTGCGCTATGAATGACACGAAAAACCTGGTGGTGCTGCAGGCCCAAGGCCTGACCAAGCGCTTCACCGAAGGGCGCTTGGACGTGACCGTGCTGCAAGGCGTGGACCTGGCTGTGCACGCGGGCGAGACACTGGCGATTGTGGGTGCTTCGGGCTCGGGCAAGAGCACCTTGCTGCATTTGCTCGGCGGGCTGGATGCCCCCACCCAGGGCTCGGTGCAATTGAAGGGCCAGTTGCTGTCGGCCTTGAGTGCCGCCGAGCAAGGCCAGTGGCGCAACCGTTATTTGGGCTTTGTGTACCAGTTTCACCATTTGCTGCCCGAGTTCAGTGCCTTGGACAACGTGGCCATGCCGCTGTGGATTCGCCGCCAAGACCGCGCCGAAGCCGCAGCCGTGGCCACGGGCTGGTTGCAGCGTGTGGGTCTGGGCGAGCGCCTGCACCACAGGCCTTCGGAATTGTCGGGCGGCGAGCGCCAGCGTGTGGCGCTTGCCCGCGCTTTGGTGAACGACCCGGCCTGCGTGCTGGCCGATGAGCCCACGGGCAACCTGGACCGCGAAACCGCCGACGGCGTGTTTGCGCTCATGCTTCAGTTGGCCCGCGAGCGCGGCACCGCCTTTGTGGTGGTCACGCACGACCAAGCCTTGGCAGCGCGTTGCGACCGGCAATTGCATTTGGTCAAGGGCGTGTTGCAAGCGCCTGTTTGAAACATTCAAGCCCGAATGTGGATCGACACGCACTGTCACCTGGACGCGTCCGAGTTTGATGCCGACCGCGATGCGGTGCGCGAGGCCGCCCGCCAAGTGGGTGTGACGCGCTGTGTGATCCCGGCGGTGCACGCGGGTCACTGGCCCGAAGTGACGCAATTGGCCGAGCGGCATGGCGACGCTTATGCCTTGGGCATCCACCCTTTGTATGTCCCGCAAGCGCAAGAAGCCGATCTGCTGGCGCTGGACCACGCATTGACCGAGCGTCGCGATGACCCGCGCCTGGTGGCTGTGGGCGAGATCGGGCTGGACTTTTTTGTGCCCGAACTGTGCACGCCCGACATGCGCGAGCGGCAATGGTTTTTTTACACCGCGCAACTGAAGCTGGCCCAAAAGCATGGCCTGCCGGTCATCCTGCATGTACGGCGCTCGGCCGACCTCTTGCTCAAAGGCTTGCGCCAGTGCTGCATCACCTCAGGCATTGCGCACGCCTTCAACGGCAGCAGCCAACAGGCGCAGACTTTTGTGGACATGGGCTTTGCGCTGGGCTTTGGCGGCACATTGACCTATGAGCGCTCCTTGCAGTTGCGCCGCCTGGCCTGCGAGCTGCCCCTGAGCGCCTTGGTGCTGGAGACCGACGCGCCCGACATCCCGCCGCAGTGGCTCTACCAAACCGCTGAGCAGCGGGCGCTGGGCGCAGCTCAGGGTCGCAACAGCCCGGCCGAGCTGCCCCGCATCGCGCAGGTGCTGGCCGGGTTGCGGGGGGTGTCGCTGGCCGATTTGGCGGCCGCAAGCACCCATAACGCACAGCGGGTTTTGCCCAAACTGGTACCCGCATGACCAAGGCTGTCATGACCAAGGCCTTGCCAGAGTCTTTGGCCAGTCCCCGTTTGCAGGGTTTACCACCGATAGTGGGGCCGGGCACCCGCGTGCTGGTCTTGGGCAGCTTCCCCAGCGTCAAGTCTTTGCAGTTGCAGCAGTATTACGCCCATCCACAAAACCATTTTTGGCGCATCGTTCAAGCCATGTGGCCCGATGCACCTTGGCCCACCAACAAGGACTACGCCCGCCGTTGCCAGTGTTTGCAGGCACTGGGCGTGGGGGTGTGGGATGTGTATGCCGAGTGTGAGCGTGAGGGCAGCCTGGACAGCGCCATTCGCCATGCACAGCTGAACGATTTTCCGGCCTTGTTGCAGCGCTGCCCGCACCTGAGCGTCATCGCCCACAACGGCGGTGAGAGTTTTCGTCACGCGAAAGCGGTCGAAAAATCACTGGCACAAGCGGGTTGGGCCGGGCAAGTCTCGGTCCATCGCCTACCATCGACCAGTCCAGCGAATGCGTCCTGGACATTTGATCAAAAACTCACCGCCTGGCGGGCGGTGCTGAACCCATGACCCGAAAAAAATCCTCTGCTTCCCTCGTGGAACTGCCCGAAGTCAACTTTTCTGAAGACGGCGAAATTCGTTACCTGCACCTGGGCACCGAGTGGATTCAGGGCTCGATGTTTCTGGACCGGCCCTTTGACATTGAGCTGGAATATGTGCAGCGCATGTTTGGCTGGCTCTTGTTCATGCCTGCGGCCGAAGTCAAGGGCGCACACGCCATGCAGCTGGGTTTGGGGGCGGGCACCATCACCAAGTTTTGCTACAAAAAACTCAAGATGACCTGCACGGCGGTGGAGTTGAATCCGGGCGTGCTGCACGCCTGCCGAGGCTGGTTTCGTTTGCCGCCCGATGATGAGCGTTTGAAGGTGGTGCTGGCCGATGCGGCCGAGGAAATTCAGAAGGACGAGTGGCGCGGCACCGTGGATGCGCTGCAAGTGGACTTGTACGACGAAGAGGCCGCCGCCCCGGTGCTGGACACGCCCGATTTTTACCGCAACTGCCGTGAGTTGTTGACACTGCAAGGCTGCATGACGGTGAACTTGTTTGGCCGCTCGTCAAGCTATGCCGAGAGCGTGGAAAAGATTTGCGCCGCTTTTGGCGAAGATGCAGTGTGGGCTTTCAAGCCCACACGAGAGGGCAACGCCATCGTGTTGGCGCAACGCACCGCCAGCCGTCCATCGCGCGATGCTTTGCTGGCAGCGGCCAGCCAGATCGAGGCCCAATGGGGGTGGCCTGCCGTCAAGTGGCTCAAAGTATTCAAACCCTTGGTGAAATAACTTTTTCTCGAAACTTACGGGTCAAAACAGGGCTTTGGCATCCGGGTTAACCATGGTTTCGTCACCCCGGGGACATAGGTGTAACCCACATCACAAAAGACGCAATGTTCACGCAGAATCTGCTCAACTCAAAACAGAGGAGATATCTTGTGAACATCATCAAAAGTCAAAAAGACTTTTTCGCTGGGCTGTTCTACACCGTAGCAGGTGCAGCCTTTGCCATTGGCGCGACCAATTACAACGTGGGCACCGGCGCCCGCATGGGGCCGGGTTACTTTCCCTTGTTGCTCGGTGTTTTGTTGGCAGTGATCGGTGCCTTTGTCATGTTCAAAGCGCTGACCGTCGAGACCCAAGACGGTGAAAAGATTGGTGCTTGGGCTTGGAAGCCTTTGTTCTTCATCATCGCCGGCAACTTGTTGTTTGGCATTTTGCTGGGGGGCTTGCCCAGCATCGGTGTGCCCGCCATGGGTTTGATCGTGGCCATCTTTGGCACCACCTTGGTGGTCAGCTTGGCGGGTGACACATTCAAGCTCAAAGAGGTCTTGATTTTGGCCACCATCCTGTCCATTGGCAGTTATTGCGCTTTTGTGCTGCTTCTCAAGTTGCAGTTTCCGGTCTGGCCCACCTTCATCACCGGTTGAGGAGAAATAATTCATGGAACTGTTTGACAACTTGGCTCTCGGTTTTGGGGTGGCGTTCACCTTTCAAAACCTGATTTACGCGTTCATCGGCTGTTTGCTGGGCACCTTGATTGGGGTCTTGCCAGGTGTGGGTCCTGTGGCCACCATCGCCATGCTTTTGCCCGCCACCTATGCACTGCCCCCTGTGGCTGCGCTGATCATGTTGGCCGGTATTTACTACGGTGCCCAATACGGCGGCTCCACCACCGCGATTTTGGTCAACTTACCCGGCGAAGCCTCGTCGGTGGTGACCATGATTGACGGCTACCAAATGGCCCGCAAAGGCCGCGCCGGTCCCGCTTTGGCGGCCGCTGGTTTGGGCTCGTTTTTTGCTGGTTGCGTGGGCACCTTGATTTTGGCCGCCTTCGCAGGCCCCTTGACCGAAGTCGCTTTCAAATTCGGCCCTGCCGAGTATTTCTCGCTCATGGTGCTGGGTTTGATTGGTGCTGTGGTGTTGGCATCAGGCTCCCTCATCAAAGCGGTCGGCATGATCGTGTTGGGTCTGTTGATGGGCCTGATCGGCACCGACGTGAACTCGGGTGTGGCCCGTTTCAGCTTTGACATCCCTGAGTTGACCGACGGCGTGGGCTTCATCGTGATCGCCATGGGCGTGTTCGGCTACGGCGAGATCATCTCCAACCTGTCCAAGCCCGAAGAAGACCGCGAGGTTTTCACGGCCAAAGTGACCGGCTTGATGCCCAGCGCTGAAGACTTCAAAAACATGGTGCCTGCCGTGTTGCGTGGCACGGCCTTGGGTTCTGCTTTGGGCATCTTGCCCGGTGGTGGTGCCTTGTTGGCAGCTTTTGCGGCCTACACCATCGAGAAGAAAACCAAGCTTCGTCCAGGTGAAGTGCCTTTCGGTCAAGGCAACATCCGTGGTGTCGCATCGCCCGAGTCGGCCAACAACTCGGCCTCGCAAACTTCCTTCATTCCTTTGCTGACATTGGGCATTCCGCCCAACGCCGTGATGGCTTTGATGGTGGGCGCGATGACCATCCACAACATCCAGCCTGGTCCTCAGGTGATGACCAGCAACCCCGAGTTGTTCTGGGGCTTGATTGCCTCGATGTGGATCGGCAACGCGATGCTCATCATCTTGAACCTGCCTTTGATCGGCATCTGGATCAAGTTGCTGTCGGTGCCTTACCGCTGGTTGTTCCCGGCCATTGTGTTGTTCTGCGCGATTGGCGTGTATTCGACCAACAACAACACCTGGGACATCTGGATGGTGGCTGGCTTTGGTGTGGTGGGCTACACCTTCATCAAACTGGGCATGGAACCAGCACCCCTGTTGCTGGGCTTCATCCTGGGGCCCATGATGGAAGAAAACCTGCGCCGCGCCATGCTCTTGTCGCGTGGTGACTGGAGTGTGTTTGTCACGCGCCCCTTGTCGGCAGGCTTGCTGGCTGCGGCTTTGCTGCTCTTGATCATCGTGGCATTGCCCTCGATCAAGTCCAAGCGTGAAGAGGCTTTTGTTGAAGAGTAAGGCTTTGACTTGACGCACTGACAACGGCCTCTTCGGAGGCCGTTGTCGTTGGTGCATACGCAAAGTCCAGACAGGGATGGGGTTCACTGTGGTCTTGTCGCTTGAGTGCGGCAGACCTGACCACCGTCTGAGAAAATAATGCTCTGCAGGCAAGTTTTCAGTGTGTTCACAACAGGAAGGTTTCCGTGAAAAAAAGAAATTGGCTCAAATGTCTGTGTGTTTCGGCATTGACCTTGGCAACTTGGAGCGTGGCCCAAGCCCAAAGTTACCCCACCAAACCGGTGCGTTTGTTGGTGCCCTTTCCGGCAGGTGGTGCGACCGATTTGTTTGCCCGCACCTTGTCGCAAAAAATCAGCGAAAAATTGGGTCAATCTTTGGTGGTTGAAAACCGCCCCGGCGCTGGCGGCACTTTGGGCTCTGACTTGGCGGCCAAGGCCAACCCCGATGGCTACACGCTGCTGCTGTCGACCTCCAGCACGCACTCGATCGGCCCCAACCTGAACCCGCGCATGCCTTATGACGCGGTGCGTGACTTCACCCCCATTGTCCATTTGGGCAACGCGCCCAGCATCATGCTAGTGCCCAACAACTCGCCCGCCAAAACCGTCAAGGAATGGGTCGAGTACGCCAAGAAAAACCCCGGCCGCCTCAACTACGCCTCGAGTGGTAACGGCACCATCGTGCAGTTGTCGGCCGAGCTGTTCAAGGCCCAGGCCGATGTGTTTGTGGTGCACATCCCCTACAAGGGCACGGCACTGGCCATTCCCGATCTGATTTCCGGCAAAGTGGACGTGCTGTTTGACAGCCTGCCCACCGGCATGCCGCATGTGCGCGACGGCCGCTTGCGTGCTTTGGGCGTGACCACCCTCAAGCCCACAGCGCTTGCACCGGGCATCCCCGCCATTGCCGATGTGTTGCCCGGCTACGAATCCAACACCTGGTTTGGTTTCTTTGGCCCTAAAAACCTGCCCGCCGAGGTCGTTACCCGCATCAACACGGCGGCCAACCAGGTGCTCAAAGACCCTGAAGTGATGGACAAGCTTTTGCGCTTTGGCATTGAGCCCGTAGGCGGCACGCCCGCCCAGTTCACTACCATGCTGGCCAGCGAGTCGGCCAAGTGGAAAAAGATCATCACCGACCGCAAGATCACCTTGGAATGACATGAACTTCGATTACCAATTTCCTTACACCAGCACCCGCTTGCCGCTGTTTGCGCGCAATGTGGTCTCCACCTCTCACCCCTTGGCCGCACAGGCCGGCTTGCGCATGATGCTCAAGGGCGGCAACGCAGTCGACGCAGCCATTGCCGCTGCCGCCGTCATCACCCTGACCGAGCCGGTGAGCTGTGGCCTGGGCTCTGACGCGTTTGCCATTTTGTGGGACGGCAAAGAGCTGCACGGCCTCAACTCGTCCGGCCCCGCGCCCGCCACCTGGACGCCCGAATACTTTCACCGCAAATACGGTGCCGAGACCAAAACACCACCCAAGCGCGGCTTTGACTCGGTCACCGTGCCCGGTGCCGTGGCCGGTTGGGTGGCCCTGAGCGACCGCTTTGGCAAACTGCCTTTTGCAGACCTGATGGAGCCCGCCATCGAGGTGGCCGAGCGTGGTTATTTGATCCCGGTGGTGGTGCAGCAAAAGTGGGCCGCCGCCACGCCCGAGCTGCAGTCACAGCCCGGCTTTGCACAAAGCTTTTTGCCTTGGGGTCGTGCGCCGCAAGTGGGTGAGTTGTTCCAGTTCAAGAATGCAGCCCGTGGCCTCAAAGCCATCGCCGCCACCAAGGGCCAAGCGCTGTATGGCGGCGAGATCGCTGAAGCCATTGAAAAGTTTGCCAAAGAAAACGGCGGCAGCATCACCGCCAAAGACCTGGCCGACTTCAAACCCGAATGGGTCAAGCCCATGGCGCAAGACTACCGGGGTTACACCCTGCACGAGATCCCGCCCAACGGCCAAGGCATTGCGGCCTTGATCGCACTCGGCATCCTGTCCAACTTCGACATGGCCAGCCACAAGGTGGACAGTGCTGATTCGCAGCACCTGCAGATCGAGGCGATGAAGCTCGCCTTTGCCGATACCTACCGCTACGTGGCCGACCCGCGTTTCATGGAGTTGCCACCCGAGCAAATGCTGGACCCGGCTTATCTGGCCAGCCGCGCCAAGCTGATCGACATGAACAAGGCGCAAAATTTCAAGGCGGGCAACCCGGTCAAGGGCGGCACGATTTACCTCACGGCCGCCGATGAAAACGGCATGATGATCAGCTTCATCCAGAGCAACTACATGGGCTTTGGTTCCGGTGTGGTGGAGCCGACATACGGCATCAGCTTGCAAAACCGGGGCCACGGCTTCAGCACCGACCTGCAGGGCCAAAACCCCGCCAACCTGGTGTTGCCGGGCAAACGGCCTTTCCAGACCATCATCCCGGCCTTTGTCACTAAAGATGGCCAGCCGGTCATGAGCTACGGCGTGATGGGTGGCAATATGCAGCCGCAAGGCCACATGCAAACTCTGGTGCGCATGCTCGACTACGGCCAAAACCCGCAAGCGGCGTGTGACGCACCGCGCTGGCGCTACAACTCGGGCTTGAACATCAACGTCGAAGCGGCCATGAATGGCCAGACGGTGCAAGAGCTGATCGCACGCGGCCACCAGTTGGACGTCATCAGCGACTCGTATCAAGACTTCGGTGCAGGCCAGTTCATTTGGCGCATGGGTGACCCCGCAGTGCAGGGCTACCAAGCCGCCAGCGACCCGCGCCGCGACGGCCAGGCCGTGGGCTTTTGATGTCGGGCTTGCCCGCCCCTTCGCTCACCTCGGGCTTGCTGCTGGCTGCGGCAGGCTCCATCGCTTTCAGCGGCAAGGCCATCATCGTCAAACTGGCCTATCGCCACGGTGTCGATGCCGTCAGCTTGCTCATGCTGCGCATGTTGTTTGCGCTGCCCATGTTTTTGTTGATGGCGTGGTGGGCCGGGCGGGGCAAGGCACCGTTGACGCGTGCCGACTGGCTGGGTGTGATAGGGCTGGGCTTTTGCGGCTACTACCTGTCGAGTTTTCTGGACTTTTTGGGCTTGGCTTACATCAGTGCCTCGCTGGAAAGACTGATCCTTTACCTCAACCCCACACTGGTCTTGGTACTGGGTTGGTTTTTGTTCAAAAAACGCATCACACCCCGCCAAGGCGTGGCCATGGCCATCAGTTATTCGGGGGTGTTGTTGGTGTTCGGGCACGAGCTCAGCTTGCAAGGCCCCGATGCCGCTTTGGGGGCGGTGTTGGTGTTTTTGAGCGCCGTCAGCTACGCGATTTACCTCACTTACAGCGGCGAGTTGGTGAAACGCTTGGGTTCTTTGCGCCTGGCCGGTTGGGCCACGTCGGTCGCTTGCGTGTTTTGCCTCTTGCAATACGCCTTGCTCAAACCCTTGGTCTGGGCTGACACCCCCGAGCCTGTGCTTTGGCTGTCCTTGCTCAATGCCGTGGCCTGCACGGCCTTGCCGGTCTTGATCGTCATGATGGCCATTGAGCGCATTGGGCCAGCCTTGACCTCCCAGATCGGCATGATTGGCCCCATGTCCACCCTGATCATGGGGGTGTGGATTTTGGGCGAACCCTTCAATGCCTGGATCATTGCGGGCACGGCCCTGGTTTTAGGGGGCGTATTTTGGGTCACGCGGCCAGCAGGCCGCACCGTTTAAGCCGGTCAACAGACCGCACAACATCATCAACTTCAGGAGATCAACATGGATTTGGGCATTGCAGGCAAATGGGCTTTGGTGGGTGGCGCAAGCAAGGGCTTGGGCTGGGGTTGCGCACGGGCCTTGGCCCTGGAAGGCGTGAACGTGGTCATGGTGGCACGCGGCGCCGAGGTGCTGAACAAGGCCGTTGAAGACTTGCGTACCGAGACCGGTGGCCAAGTGCAACTGATCGGCGTGGCGGTGGACATCACCACCGAAGCCGGACGCGAAGCCATCTGGAACGTGGCAGGCGGCCCCGGCAAAGACTACGACATCGTGGTGACCAACGCGGGCGGCCCACCGCCCGGGGATTTTCGCGACTGGAACCGCGAAGCCTGGATCAAGGCCATCGACGGCAACATGCTCACCCCCATCGAACTCATCAAAGCCACCGTGGACCGCATGGCCGCACGCGGCTTTGGCCGTATCGTCAACATCACCAGCAGCGCCGTCAAAGCGCCCATCGACGTGCTGGGCCTGTCCAACGGCGCACGCAGCGGCCTGACCGGCTTTGTGGCGGGCGCATCGCGCAGCGCCATCGCGGCCAAAGGCGTGACCATCAACAACCTGCTGCCCGGCAAATTTGACACCGACCGCATCCGCTCGACCTTGCCCGCCATGGCGCAAAAGCAAGGCAAAACCGTGGAAGAAATGCGTGCCATTCAGCAAGCGCAAATCCCGGCCGGGCGCTACGGCAACCCACAAGAGTTTGGTGCCATCTGCGCCTTCTTGTGCAGCCAGCATGCGGCTTACATGACGGGTCAGAACGTGTTGGCCGATGGGGGGTCTTACGCGGGGACGTATTGATGCCGTTCAGTGGACTGCTTTGAAGCGCTGCCATCGCTGACAGGCGATGGCAGCAGCTTTATCGCTGGATTGCAGGGTCACGCAGAGTTGAGGTCGTGGGTCGCGGGGCTTCTTTAGGCTGACAGCGGACATCACAGTTGTTCGACTGATTTTTTGCATCCGCCATAAGCAGTCACTGGCCAAGCAGTGCATCCAGGGACCGGTCTACAACCCACAGCCGTCACAGCTCAAAGGGCACTTGAAATGACCCCGGAGTATGACTGCTTGTGGCCTGGTCCCCACCCAAAGTTCGAGCGTCACATCGAATCCAGATGTTCCTTGATCCTGGCAAGCAGTTGGTCAAATTCCGGCTGACCTCGGTAATAAAGTGCAGATGATTGACGGTATTCCCGAGCGAAGAGGTCTCGCTGCACAGGATCATTCAGTGTGAATGCGGGATTTCTGGCAATGACCAACTCATCACCGGACCGGAAGCGCTGAACCTTGCGTTCTTGGTAGGCGGTCGTCTGCATGAACGCTTGCACCTCCTGAAGCCCAAGAAGGCAGTACACGTCGTAATAGTGCCGAAGGAAATTGGCGGGGAAGGCCTTGGCTTCGGCAAGCCGCCTGTACTTGGTCGAGATGGTCTGGAGTTTCTCAACGAAGGTGTGCGTGGGCGCGTAACAAGGGACATTCACAGCGCGGTTGTCCAAGACCTGAATATCTCGATCCCGGGCAAACTCCAAAGCCCACGAAGAAATGGTCACAGCGCGATTGGGCGCCGTGTCATCAAAGCCCAGCTCCAGCAAGATGCCATCTTTCACGCCGGACAAGGTGGTCGTGCGCGGGTAATAGTTCAGGCGAATGCCGGCACTGCGCATCTTGTCATCATCAAAAAAGGTGTCCCGCTCGACGCTGTCGACGCCAGGAATGCGGATGCGTTTGGCCAGCTCGTCGTAAAAGGCCAGCCGCGATGCGATGTGTGCCGGCTTGTCCTGGTTGCGACCGGTTTTCACGTCCAAGTCAGCTGGTGGCTCGATGCGGATGTCAATGTCTTCCGAAAACCGATGAATCACCCCAAAGCCTTTGGATAAGGACGTGCCACCTTTGAGCTCGAACACAAAACCCTGAGCCTGAAGGCCCCACAGGCCATGCATGATCCAGTAGTCTTTTTCGACCAGCATGGGATCAAGTCCCCGGTCGTTGGCGACGACCGCAAGCAATTGGTCGAAGTCGCGCCGGTCGTGGAGAAATTCAAGCACCCATCCACTCCCGAAAGCGTTTGCGTGTGGCCATGTTGCCGTAGTTTTTGACAGCCTCCTGCAAGCGCTTGAGATCAAAGGAGGACAACTTGCTGCGGGCCTGGCTGAGCACCACATCGCGGTCTTCGGCCAGTTCGTTCAGGTTGTTGAGCAAATCCACGTAGAGGAACTCCCGGCTCAGCTTTTTGGGAAAGCGTGGCTTCACCCGGAAGTCGAACTGTCGATTGCCCAGTTGGAAGACGCCATGGCGCTTGTGGTTGTAGACCAGCGTGCAGTTGTAGAGTTGGGTGGTGCCCAGACCCACTGCGTTGTAAGCCGAAGGCGAGAACACCAGAAATTCCTTGTCCCGCAGAAAGCCTTTCACCACCTGATCGTCGGCAGGCGGGAGTGGACCAAAGCTGGATTGTTTGGGTGCGTGGTAAAGCCCTTGGGCCAGTTTTTGAAGCTTACCGATGGCCACCAGTTCGTGCAGATGCCGATCAATGGCATTGCTCAGAAAAGCCAAATCCTCGCGCCGGTAGACGTGGCCGGGGCGCAAGCCATCCGCCAGGTGAGCCGTGGCGCCCTTCAAAGACGGGGTGTGCAGTAAGGCAGCGGCAGTCATGAATGTCTCTTCATTGAAGTTTCATGCATTTTACTGATTTTGCCTATCATGTCGGCAGTGCCCTGCGGACCGGACATGGGTCTTGATCGAGATGGTCGCGCGTGAAAGTCCGCTCTCCGACTCGGCTTTTAGTTGGGAATAAAAAATGGGCGGCAGCACTTGCTCCAAACGAGTCTTTCGTCAAATCTCTGTCCGTGCTCGCAGCAAAAATCAATGGTTGAAATTTCTGCTTCAGCGGGGTCAAAACCGCTCGTCTTATTTCCTTGAAGACACCCAAATCCCGCCAATGATCAGCGCAAACGCCAGCCCGTGGAAGAGCTGGGGCAACTCGCCCAAAAAGGCGGCTGAGAAGATGGCCGCAAACAGCGGGGTGAGGTTGGCAAAAAAGCCCGCCACTGCAGGGCCTGCCTGCTGGATGCCCAGGCCCCAGCAGCGGTAGGCCAGCACGGCCGGGCCCACGGCCACAAAGGCCAGCGCACTGACGAGCGGCCAGCCCCAAGTGATGTGCGCATCGGTCAGGCCCCATTCCATGCCCGCAAACAGGCCCGACCAGGCCAGGCCAAACACCACCTGTGCGAGCAAGAATGCCGCCCAGTCGTTTCGGATGGCTTCGGGCTCGTCTTTGCGGCTGAGCAGCCAGCTGTACCAAGACCAGCAGGCCGTGGCCAGCAAAATGAACAGGTCACCGATCACCAAGCGCACCGCCATGAGCTGGGTCCAGTCGCCGCGCGACAAGACCACCAGCACGCCCACAATAGACAACACCGCGCCGTAGATTTGGGCGCGGCGCACCGGGGCCTGAAAAAACAGTGCCCCGATGGCCAGCATCCACACCGGGCTGCTGGCGGCCACCAGGGTCACATTCAATGGGGTGGAGGTTTGCAGGGCCAGGTATTGCAGCGCGTTGTAGCAGCCCACACCCAACAAACTGAGCAGCGCAAAACGACGCCAGTGCTGCCACAGGCCACTGTTGCGCTTCAAGACCCAGGCCGCCAAAGGCAGCAAAATGAACAAGGCCACAGCCCAGCGCAAAAAGTTGAGTGTGATGGGCGGCACCAGATCGCTGACCAGGCGGCCCACCACTGCGTTGCCTGCCCACAGCAAAGGCGGCACGGTCAGCAGCAAGGCGGTCAGGGGCGAGAGTTTTTGAGACATGAGTCACTGTATCGGCACTCGGGTTTTCCCGCTGTCGCCAAACTGTCCCCCAACTGCCCCTGTTTTCGGCTCGGGCTCATGTTTCGTGGCAAAGTGTTCAGTTTGAAATCACCATTCCAACAGGAGAACACCATGAGCCTTGCAGTCCAGATCGACCAGAACGGCGGTCCCGAAGTCATGAAACTGGTCGATGTGACCGTGGGCGAACCCGGCCCTGGCGAGATCCGCATCCGCCACAAAGCCATCGGCCTGAACTTCATTGACGTTTACCAGCGCGGTGGTTTGTATCCGCTGCCCATGCCCCTCAAATTGGGCATGGAAGGCTCGGGCGTGGTCGAAGCCGTGGGCGAGGGCGTGACGCACTTGCAAGTGGGCGACCGCGCGGCCTATGCCAGCCAGCCGCCCGGCAGCTACTGCGAAGTGCGTGTGATGCCTGCCAAGTGCGTGTGCAAGCTGCCCGATGCGATCTCGTTCGAGACGGGCGCGGCCATGATGCTCAAGGGTCTGACGGCGCAGTATTTGCTCAAGCGCACGCTGCCCCAGGGTGGCCTGAAAGCCGGTGACTTTGTGCTGTTCCACGCCGCAGCCGGTGGTGTTGGCCTGATCGCCTGCCAGTGGGCCAAGGCCTTGGGTCTGCGCCTGATCGGCACTGCGGGCAGTGACGCGAAGTGCGCACTGGCTTTGGCCAACGGCGCGGAGTTCTGCATCAACTATTCGACCGAAGATTTCCAGGCCAAGGTCAAAGAGATCACGGGCGGCAAGGGCGTGAAGGTGGTTTACGACTCTGTGGGCAAGGACACCTGGGACAAGTCGCTCGACTGCTTGGCCCCCTTCGGTTTGATGGCCAGCTTTGGCAATGCCTCAGGCCCTGTGGCCCCGTTTGCGCCGGGCATCCTCGGCCCCAAGGGCTCGATTTATGTGACACGCCAGACCTTGTTCAGCCACATCACCACCCGCGAAAATACGCAGGAAATGGCCGATGATTTGTTCGAAGCCGTGACCAGCGGTAAGGTCAAGATCCACATTGACCAGACCTTCCCGCTGGCGCAAATTCAGGATGCCCACATCGCCCTGGAAGCCCGCAAAACCACGGGTTGCACCATCATCACTTTGTGAGGCTGTTGGGGGGCGGCGTGTGGTGATGCTCTGTGGGGGCGGCGCCTGATGGGCGCGGCACCCGGTGGGCGCGGCACCCGGTGGGCGCGGCATCTGATGTGATCTGCACCCTGTAGGAGCGACGCCCTCGTCGCGATAGCCCCTTTGTGATCCACGAGTCATCGCCCTGGGGGCGGGGCTCCTGCAAAAGTCAATGGGCGCTCAATTGAGCGCCCATTTCTTGTGGTTATCACCCTGCCCCAGCGGCAGGGTGGTCATCAGACCGATCAGGCCGCCAGCTTGGCCTTGGGTGCGATGGTCTCGAGCGCATCACTCAAGATCTGCAGGGTGCGGGGCACTTGGTGCCATTTGTCCAGGCCAAACAAGCCCATGCGGAAGGTGCGGAAGTCCGCAGGTTCGTCGCACTGCAAGGGCACACCCGCAGCGGTTTGCAGGCCCAAGGCCAAGAACTTCTTGCTGCTTTGGATGTCCGGATCGGTGGTGTAGCTCACCACCACGCCGGGCGCTTCGAAACCGGGCGCGGCCACACTGGGGAAACCGTGCTCCAGAAGCATTGAGCGCACTTGACGACCCAGTGCCATTTGTTCTTCACGCACCTTGGCAAAACCATAGGCTTCGGTTTCCAACATGGCTTCTTGCAGGCGTTGCAGCGCATCGGTGGGCAAGGTGGTGTGGTACATGTGGGCACCACTTTCGTAGGTCTCCATCACTTGCAACCATTTTTTCAGGTCCATGGCAAAGGTGGTGCTGGTCGTGCTGTCGATGGCTTGGCGGGCACGTTCGCTCAGCATGACCATGGCACAGCAGGGCGAGCTGCTCCAGCCCTTTTGTGGTGCGCTGATCAGCAAGTCCACACCCGTGGCTTTCATGTCGACCCACATGGCACCCGAGGCAATGCAGTCCAGCACAAACAAACCGCCCACCGCGTGCACAGCGTCGGACACAGCCTTGAGGTAATCGTCGGGCAGCATCATGCCAGCGGCGGTCTCCACATGCGGCGCGAACACCAAAGCGGGTTTTTCAGCGGCAATGGCGGCTTTGACTTCTTCGATGGGGGCAGGCGCCCAAGCTGCTTGTGAGCCCGCAGCGATGCGGCGAGCCTTGAGCACGCTGTGGCTCTTGGGAATCTGGCCCATGTCAAAAATCTGCGTCCAGCGGAAGCTGAACCAGCCGTTGCGGATCACCATGACGTGCTGGTTGGTCGCGAACTGGCGGGCCACCGACTCCATGCCGAAAGTGCCACTGCCGGGCACCAGCGCGACCGAGTGGGCACCGTACACGGTTTTGAGCATGCGTGAGATGTCGGTCATCACGCCGCCAAAGCGCTTGGACATGTGGTTCAGGGCGCGGTCGGTGTAGACCACTGAAAATTCAAGCAGACCATCGGGGTCAATGTGGGGCAGCAATCCGGGCATGGGAGTCTCCGTTTTTCAATCAGGTCAAATAGCTTAACCGAGTTCAGCGTCCGCGCCGCACGCGCAGGATTTCGTCCAGGATCAGCAGTGCGGCGCCCACGCTGATGCCAGCGTCAGCGACGTTGAATGCCGGAAAGTGCCAAACGCCCCAGTAAAAGTCTAAAAAATCGACCACGTAGCCATGCAGCAGGCGGTCGATCACGTTGCCAATCGCCCCCCCCAGAATGAGCGAAATGGCCAGGCTGAAGAGCTTTTGGCCGGGGTGGGCACGCAGCATCCAGACCATGAAGATGGCCGCAGCCACACCGATGCCCGTGAAAAACCAGCGCTGCCAACCACCAGCACCCGCCAGAAACGAGAATGCCGCGCCGTGGTTGTGCACCCGCACCAAGTTAAAAAACGAGGTGATGGGCGTGCTGTCTCCCAGCTGAAAAACGCCCAGCACCAACACCTTGGTGAACTGGTCGAGCACCAACACCAGCAAGGCGATGCCCAGCCAAAGGGCCATGCCTGAGCGGTTGCCCGAACCGCTTTTGCTGAATTTTTTGGAACTGGCCATGGACTTGCCTTGTCTGGGTTGTGCGTGAAGGTCAGGCAACGTGGCGTGTTTCGCCAGCGCCATGCAGGTTGCTCACGCAGCGCCCGCAAATGGTGGGGTGAGCCGCGTCTTGGCCCACGTCGTCCGCGTAGTGCCAGCAGCGTTCGCACTTGGTGGCTTGGCTGGCCGTGACCTGCACCGCCAGCGCCTCGCCCGCTTGCAAAGTGACTTTGGACGTGATGAAAACAAACTTGATGTCAGCGCCCAGGCTGGCCAACAGGGCGTGGTCTGCCGCAGGGGCGGTCAGCGTGATCTCGGCTTGCAGCGACGCGCCCACTTGGCCTGCGGTGCGCAGGTTTTCGATGTCCTTGTTGGCCAGGTCGCGGATTTCGCGGATGCGGGCCCACTTGGCGAGCAGCTGCTCATCGGCCGCGCCAAAGTCGCCGAAGGTTTCCAGGAAGATGGATTCGGAGGTGCCGAAAGTCTTCCAAGCTTCTTCGGCCGTGAAGGACAGGAAAGGTGCCATCCAGCGCAGCATGCCGTGGGTGATGCGCCACAAAGCGGTTTGGGCACTGCGGCGTGCCAGGCTCTTGGGG
The DNA here is from genome assembly GCF_001269405.1 of Limnohabitans sp. 2KL-3. Classification (NCBI taxonomy): domain Bacteria; kingdom Pseudomonadati; phylum Pseudomonadota; class Betaproteobacteria; order Burkholderiales; family Comamonadaceae; genus Limnohabitans; species Limnohabitans sp. 2KL-3. The sequence continues at coordinate 115,378 of NZ_CXON01000006.1, read as the reverse complement.
GCGGTGGTGTACAGGCGGTCCTTGAGCACGTCCAGATAGAACGCACCCAGGTCTTCCGAGCAGTAGATCTGCAGTTTGGAGACCACGGGGTGGAACTCGTACTTGTCGAAGTGGGCGCGGATATCGGCCTGCAACTCGGCGGCGCGGGCCAGGGCAAAGCGGTCGATTTCCAGCAGCTGGTCGTCGGGCACGGTGTCTGTGGCCGGGTCGAAGTCGCTCACGTTGGCCAGCAAGAAGCGCAAGGTGTTGCGGATGCGGCGGTAGGCATCCACCACGCGGGCGAGGATCTTGTCGTCGATGTTCAGGTCGCCTGAGTAGTCGGTGCTGGCCACCCACAGGCGCACGATTTCCGCGCCCATCTTGGAGTTGATGGTTTGGGGCTCGACGGTGTTGCCCAAGCTTTTGCTCATCTTGCGGCCTTGGCCGTCGGTGGCAAAGCCGTGGGTCAGCAAACCGCGGTAGGGCGCACGGTCGTACAAGGCGCAGCCCAGCAGCAGCGAGCTGTGGAACCAACCGCGGTGCTGGTCGTGGCCTTCGAGGTACAGGTCAGCCTCTGGGCCTTGGTCGTGGAAAGGCGCCACGCCATACGCGTCTTTGTGGCTGGTGCGCAGCACATGCTGGAAGGTGGAGCCGGAGTCGAACCAGACTTCCAGAATGTCGGTGCTCTTGGTGTAGCTGGGCGCATCGGCCGCACCCAGAATCTCTTCCACCGTCACGCGGCTCCAAGCTTCGATGCCGCCTTTTTCGACGATGTCAGCGGCCTGGTCCAGGATGGCCATGGTGTTGGGGTGCAGCTCGCCACTGTCCTTGTGCAAGAAGAAGGGCACGGGCACGCCCCATGAGCGCTGGCGCGAGATGCACCAGTCGGGGCGGTTGGCGATCATGTCGCGCAGGCGGGTTTTGCCGTTTTCTGGATAGAACTGGGTTTGCTCGATGGCGTCCAGTGCCAGCTGGCGCAGGGTCTTGGGGGCTTTGTCCTTCGTGAACACGCCCTCGCCCTCGTCCATGCGCACAAACCATTGGGCGGCAGCGCGGTAGATGACGGGGGTTTTGTGACGCCAGCAGTGCGGGTAGCTGTGGGTGATGGTCACGGTGGACAGCAAGCGGCCCGCGTTGCGCAGGGCATCGAGTACCACGGGGATGGCTTTCCAGATGTGCAGACCGCCAAACAGCGGGAAGTCGGCCGCGTAGGTGCCGTTGCCTTGCACCGGGTTCAGGATGTCGTCGTACTTCAGGCCGTTGGCGATGCAGGAGTTGAAGTCGTCCACGCCATAAGCGGGCGAGGAGTGGACCAAGCCCGTGCCGTCGCTGTCACTGACGTATTCGGCCAGGTACACGGGCGACAGGCGCTTGTAGCCCGCGTCCACGTCGTACAAGGGGTGGCGGAAGTTCAGGCCGCCCAGCGCGGTGCCCTTGGCAGTGGCGAGCACCGTGCCGCCTTGCAGGCCAAAGCGCTCCAGGCATTTGTCCACCAGCGACTCGGCCAGCACCAGGCAGCCCTTGTCGGTTTGAACCAGCGCATAGGTCAGCTCGGGGTGGGCGTTCAGGGCCTGGTTGGCGGGGATGGTCCAGGCGGTGGTGGTCCAGATCACGGCAAAGCCGCTTTGACCAGCGGGCAAAGCAGTCAGGCCAAAGGCTGCAGCCAGCGCGGCCGCGTCATCGGTTTCAAAGGCCACGTCCAGCGTGTCGCTTTGCTTGTCCTGGTATTCGATCTCGAACTCGGCCAGGGAAGAGCCGCAGTCAAAACACCAGTACACGGGCTTGAGGCCGCGGTAGACAAAACCGCGCTCGATCACGCGCTTGAAGGCGCGGATTTCACCGGCTTCGTTGGCCGGGTCCATGGTGCGGTAAGGGCGTTCCCAGTCGCCCAGCACGCCCAGGCGCTTGAAGTCTTCGCGCTGCTGGCCGATTTGCTCGGTGGCAAAGGCGCGGCTTTTGGCCTGCATGTCGTCGCGGCTCAGGTTGCGGCCATGCAGTTTTTCAATCGCGTTTTCGATCGGCAGGCCGTGGCAGTCCCAGCCGGGGATGTACTGAGCGTCAAAGCCAGCGAGCTGCTTGGACTTGACGATCATGTCTTTCAGCACTTTGTTCAGCGCGTGGCCGATGTGCAGTTTGCCGTTGGCGTAGGGCGGGCCGTCGTGCAGCACAAACAGCGGGGCGCCTTGACGGGCGGCGCGCAGTTTCTTGTACAAACCGCCGTCGTTCCAGTCGTTCACCCAACCCGGCTCGCGCTTGGGCAGGTCGCCGCGCATCGGGAAAGGGGTGTCCATCATGTTGATGCGGGTATCGGGGTTCTGGGTTTTGTCGGTCATGGTGCGTCGGGTCGAGAGGGCTTCGACAAGCTCAGCCCGAGCGGCGGGCCGTTCGGAGAGATCAAGAGGGGGTGGGCCGTGGAGGTCGTTTGCCCTGAGCCTGTCGAAGGCGGCAAACGAGGGCCGGAGCGTCAAATTCGGTCGCGGGTGGTTTGGCGGCTGGTTTCACCATGGCGCGAAGCAAACCACGCCTGTGCGTCGTCGCAGTCTTTGGCGATGCCCTTTGTCAGGGCGTCCAGACCGTCGTATTTGAGTTCGTCGTGTAATTTATGCAGCAATTCCACCCGAATGATTTTACCGTAGCCCCCCTCGACCCCCAGTTGGGCTGGCCAGTCGAAGGCATGGGTCTCCAGCAGCACACGCCCGCCGTTGACGTCATTCGGGTCGAGCGAGGGGCGTATGCCCAAGTTGGCCACGCCCTTCAAGGGCTGATCGGCCAGGCCATGCACCTGCACCACAAAGATGCCGCTGGCGGCGGGTTTCCAGTGCGAAAAACGCAAATTCAGGGTGCGAAAGCCGTCGCCCGCGCCTTCGGCCGTTGCCGCCAACTCTCGGCCCAGCTTGCGCCCGTGCACCACATGGCCGCTGATGCTGTAGGGGCGGCCGAGCAGGGCCTGCACCGCTGGCAGGTCGCCTTTGGCCAGCGCATCGCGCACGGCCGAGCTGGACACGCGCAGGCCGCGCACCTCGTAGCTGTTCATGCGTGCCACATCAAAGCCCAGGTTTTGGCCTGCAGCGTCGAGCATGGCGTAGTCGCCCGCGCGTTTCGCGCCAAAGCGGAAATCGTCGCCCACCAGCACATAGCGCACGCCCAGGCCCTGCACCAGCACTTGCTGGATGAAGTCTTCGGGTGACTGGCTGGCCAGACGGGCATCAAAGGGCAGCACCACCACTTGGTCGACGCCGCAGCGCTCGAGTTCTTGCAGTTTGTCGCGCAGCGTGGCGATGCGGGCCGGGGCCAACTCGGGCTTGTTCAGGGCCTTGGCAAAGTAGTCGCGCGGGTGGGGCTCGAAGGTCATGACGCAGCTGGGCACACCCCGGTGTGCGGCTTCGCTGCGCAAGAGGGCCAGCATGGCCTGGTGCCCGCGGTGCACGCCGTCAAAGTTGCCAATGGTCAGGGCACAGGCGGGAGCCAAGTCGGGGTGGTGGAAGCCTCGGAAAACCTTCATGTCGCTGCTCATGTCCTGCCTGTGCGCTGGGCCCAAGCGCCAGCTTTCACGGATTTGTCAATGTAAGAGGGTATATTGTGACCGAGCCCGATCCCTTCATCCTTGCTCTCCAAGGCATGAGGACCGATCGAGACGGAACTTTTCGTGTCAGTGGTTTTTTAAACTGTTGGATGGAGGCGTCTGTGAAGGTTTTGAAACTCTCGGCCCAAGGCTTGCCGCAATCGTGGATCACACTGGAGCAAGCCGTCACCCATTACGCAGCGGACGAGGTGCGCTGGGAAGCGGGCCAGCAGGTGGCCGTGTTCCATGGCGGACACAACGCGCTCACTGGCCAGCAATCCATCATCACCGTCAACAGCATCATTGGCACCCAGGGGGTGCCCCGCATCAACCCCTTTGACATGCGCTCGGGTTTGACCAACCCCAAGTTGTTTGTGCGCGATCGCAATGTGTGTGCCTATTGCGGGGGGCATTTTCACGAGTCAGTGCTGACCCGTGAACACATCGTGCCCCTGTGCCAAAACGGCCCTGACCACTGGATGAATGTGGTGACAGCTTGCCGCTCATGCAATCACCGCAAAAGCAGCCGTACGCCCGAGCAAGCCCATATGCCTTTGCTGTACGCCCCCTATGTGCCCAGCCTGTGGGAAGACTTCATCTTGCGCAACCGCCGCATCCTGAGTGACCAGATGGCGTTTTTGATGGCGCATGTGCCCAAGAGTTCACGTTTGATGGTTTGAGTGTTGTGGGGCAGGGCCAAACAAGCTGGCCCAATGCGAAAAATCTTTGCCTATTTTTTGAATACCAAAGGTATCATTTCATGATCTGGTGGTATTCAGGAGAGACAGCATGCAAAGACGTCAATTTGTGCCCTCTTTGGCGCATTCAGGGTTCAGTCCACCGTTTCACAAGGGCCAGGATTCTCATCTCGGTGCCCACTTGCAACATGGGTCAGCACCATCACGGGTTGACCGCCGTCAAGCCTTGATGGCCTGCGTCTTTGGGGCGTGGTGGCTGCCCACTGTGGGGGCACAGGCCGCTTCTCCTGACCGACCCACAGCCGCCGTCAAGGAGGTGCAACTCGCCCTTGTTTGGTCGCCTACGCGGTCGCCCCATGGTTTTTTGGTGAGTGAAAAATTCGACGGTGTGCGAGCCGTGTGGGATGGCCAGGTCTTGCGCTTTCGCAGCGGCCGCCCCATCGCGGCCCCGGTTTGGTTCACATCGGCCTTGCCCCGGCAGTCCTTGGACGGTGAGTTGTGGATGGGGCGCGGCACTTTTGACCGACTCTCCGGTGTGGTGCGTCAAGCGGTGCCGAACGACGAGGCCTGGCGTGCTGTGAAGTACCTGGTTTTCGATGCCCCAAGGCACATCGCGGCTTATGCAGAAAGGGTGCGTGGGCTGCAGTCTGCGTTGGCGGCAGCCCGTGTGCCTTGGTTGATGCCGGTGGCCCATCAAACAGTCAAGGACCCGCAGGATTTGCAAAGCTTGCTGGCCGATACCGTGCGTCAAGGGGGTGAAGGTTTGATGCTGCACCGTGCCGATGCCTTGTGGCAATCCGGGCGAACCGATGCTTTGTACAAGTTCAAACCCGACTTGGATGAAGAGGGTTTGGTGGTGGGACATCAAACAGGCAAAGGGCGGTTGTCAAACCAAACGGGGGCCTTGCTTTTGGAGACCCCCCAAGGCCAGCGATTTGCTTTGGGTTCGGGCTTGAGTGACGCCCTGCGCCGTGACCCACCGCCCGTGGGGGCTTGGGTGACCTACCGCTACCAAGACCGCACGCCTTCAGGATTGCCCCGATTTGCCAGTTTTGTGCGTGTGCGTGACCCGGAATGAACAATGCTCCGACCTGGGTCGGAGCATCAAAGCGGGTGACCGACTCAGGCGAACACGCCTGCCGTGTCTTGCATGCGGGCCGAAACTTCGCCCAGTTGGTGCAAGGTGTCGCCAAAGGTCATGTCCAGCTGCGTCAACTTCTTGAAGTAGTGGCTCACGATGTACTCGTCGGTGACGGCAATGCCGCCGTGCAGCTGCACCGCTTGCTGGCCGATGAAGCGCATGGACACGCCCAGCTGGTACTTGGCACGGGCCAAGGCGCGGCGGCGTTCGTCGGCAGGGGCGTGCAGCTTCAAGCTGGCGTAGTAGCTCATCGAGCGGCCCAGCTCCAACTGCATCTTCATGTCGGCCACGCGGTGGCGCAGGGCCTGGAAGCTGGCGATGTTCACGCCGAACTGCTTGCGCGTGTTCATGTAGTCCACGGTGATGGCCAAGGTCTTGTCCATCACGCCCACGGCTTCGGCGCAGGTGCAGGCAATGCCGATGTCCACGGCTTCTTCCAAGGCGGTCAGGCCGTTCAGGGTGATCAGTTGGGCCGAGGCATTGTCCAGCATCACTTCGGCGGCGCGTGAACCGTCTTGTGTGATGTAGGCCTGGGTGCTCACGCCGCTGGTGCTGCGCTCGACCAAAAACAGGGCGATCTGGCCATTCACGGTGGCGGGCACCACAAAAGCGTCGGCTTGGTCGCCCACGGCCACCACGCTCTTGGTGCCGCTCACGGTCCAAGCGCCGCCAGACTCGCTGGCCTGGGCGGCGCATCGGCCCAATTGGTAACGGGCACCGCGCTCTTGCTGCGCCAGCACCACGATGGCTTCGCCTGCCGCCATGCGCGGCAGCCAAGCGGCTTGCAACTCGGCGGAGGCGTGTGTTTGCAGTGTGGCGCTGCAGATCAGCGTTTGGGTCAGGGGCTCGAGCACGATGCCGCGCCCGAGTTCTTCCATGGTGACCATGGCTTCGGTCGGGCCCATGCCCATACCGCCGTGCTCTTCGCTCACGTAAAGGCCCGTGAGGCCCAGTTCGGCCATTTCGCCGTAAGCGGCGCGGTCAAAACCGCCCGCAGCGACGATGGCGCGGCGGCGGTCAAAGTCATAGCCCTTGTCCACCCATTTGCGCACCGCGTCGCGCAGTTGTTCTTGGTCGTCAGAAAAATCGAAATCCATGTGTGTCTCCTTAACCCAGAACTGTCTGGGCGACGATGTTGCGTTGCACTTCGTTGCTGCCGCCGTAAATGGTGGTCTTGCGCATGTTGAAGTAGTTGGCGGCCAGGGGCGCGTTGGCCACCACACCACCAGGGAAGTTGCCTTGCCAGCCGGCGTCCATGGCTTCGAAGATGAAGGGCAGGGCGAAGGGGCCAGCGGCCTGCATCATCAGCTCGGTGTAGCGCTGCTGGATTTCGCTGCCCTTGATCTTCAGGAGACCGGCGATGTCGAGCGAGTTTTTGCCGGACTTTTCGGCCGACAAAACACGCAGCACCAGCATTTCCAGCGCGACGATGTCGACTTCGAGCTTGGCGATTTCGTCGCGGAAGCGCAGGTCGTCGTACACGCCTTCGGCTTTGGCAATGCGCTTCAGGCGCTCCAACTCGCGCTTGGCGCGGTTCACGTCGGCGATGTTGGTGCGCTCGTGGGCCAGCAGGTGCTTGGCATAGTTCCAGCCCTTGTTTTCTTCGCCAATCAGGTTCTCAGCGGGCACTTCGACGTTGTCAAACCAGACTTCGTTGACTTCGCACTCGCCGTCGAGCAGTTTGATGGGGCGCACGGTGATGCCGGGCGACTTCATGTCGATCAACAAGAACGAGATGCCGGTTTGGGGTTTACCTTCGGTGCTGGTGCGCACCAGGCAGAAGATCCACTCGCCGTATTGGCCCAGAGTGGTCCAGGTTTTCTGGCCGTTGACGATGTATTTGTCGCCCACACGCTCGGCGCGGGTTTTGAGGGACGCCAAGTCCGAGCCAGAGCCCGGCTCGCTGTAGCCCTGGCTCCACCAGACTTCGCCGCTGGCGATACCAGGCAAAAAGCGTTGTTGCTGTTCGGCATTGCCAAAGGCCATGATGACTGGGGCCACCATCACCGGGCCAAAAGGCACCACGCGGGGGGCACCGGCCAGGGCGCATTCTTCTTCAAACAAATGCTTTTGCACGGCAGTCCAGCCCGGGCCGCCAAACTGTGTGGGCCAGCCCCAACCCAGCCAGCCTTTTTTGCCCAAAATCTTGGCCCAGCGCTGCAGGTCTTCGCGGGTCAGGCGCATGGCGTTGTGCACTTTTTGCGAAATATCAGCGGGCAAGTTGTCCTTGACCCAGGTGCGGATCTCGTCGCGGAACGCGAGTTCGTCGGGGGTAAATGCCAAATCCATGGGGGTAATTCTCCGTTGGGGTCAGTGTTATTTGAAGCGCTGTGCAAACAAAATCAAACTATCGTGCTTTTTATCACGCAGCAGGCGCTTGCCCATGTCCTTGGAGCGACAAACAAGGGTTTGCAGGGGGTGTGCTGGGATAATTCCCCCTCTCATGAAAAACATTGTCCTTTTGATTTCCGGCTCGGGCTCCAACATGGGGGCCATCTTGCGTGCTGCCGAGCAGGAGCGATGGGCTGAACGCTTGAAGTTGCGGGTGGCCGCCGTGATCAGCAACAAGGCCGATGCCCAAGGCCTGGTCTTGGCTCAAGCGCAAGGCGTGACCACGGCCGTGCTGGACCACAAGGCGTTTGCCAGTCGTGAGGCGTTTGATGCAGCCTTGATGGCTCAGATTGACCAGTTCTCGCCCAGTCTGGTGGTGTTGGCGGGTTTCATGCGCATCTTGACACCGGGTTTTGTGGCGCACTATGCCGGGCGCTTGCTCAACATTCACCCCTCTTTGTTGCCTGCTTTTCCGGGGCTGAACACGCACCAGCGGGCCATTGACGCCGGTTGCCAATTTGCCGGAGCCACGGTGCACCAAGTCACAGCCGATCTGGACCATGGGCCCATACTGGCGCAGGCCGTGGTTCCGGTGCTGGCCGATGACACGGCAGATACGCTGGCAGCCCGTGTTTTGTCCCAAGAACACCTGATTTACCCGCGAGCTGTCGCAGCGTTTTGTCGTTGAAGGTCTTGGATGGCCCATCACGGCACAAATGCCGCTCTCACGGGTAGGGCAGGGCTGCCCGGGTTGACTCACACCAATGCCGCGTACACCAAGTCCCTGAACAGGGGGCGGTAGTAGTCCCGCTGGTTGGGTGCCTGGACCATCAACATGGCGTACATGTCCAGCACCGGGTCCACAAAGAAGGTGGTGCCCGCGATGCCGCCCCAGTAATACAAGCCCACCGAGCCGGGCACGGGCGACAGGCCCAAGTGTGTGCGCACCGCAAAGCCGAGGCCAAAACCATGGCCGGGTGGCAGCAAGGTGCCGTCTGCCGGGATGCTTCCTAAGTGGTCGGCGGTCATGAAGTCCACCGTGTGCGGGCCCAGCAAACGCACGCCGCCCAGCTCACCCCGGTTGCGCAGGCATTGCAAAAAGCGGGTGTAGTCCATGGCGGTGGACATGAGGCCACCGCCGCCGCCCTCCATGGCGGGCACTTGGCGGGGCTCCAAAACCTTCATCGGCACGCCGCCATCGGGGTCGTGTGCAAAGGGCTCGGCAATGCGGTGCTGCTGATCGGGTGGCACGGCAAAGCCCGTGTCCACCATGCCCAGTGGGCCAAAAATTTCGGCTTGCAGGAACGCGCCCAAGCTTTGCCCGCTGACCACCTCGACCAGCCTGCCCAGCACATCGGTGGCGCGGCTGTAGGCCCACACGCTGCCGGGCTGAAACTGCAAAGGCATGGCCGCCAGCGTCTGCGAAAACTCGGCGTTGGTGCGTTCGCGCGAGGCGATCTTCACTTGGCCGTATTGCTGCTGCACGGGCGATGTGCCCAGAAATTCATAGGTCAACCCGGCTGTGTGGCGCAGCAGGTCTTGCACCGTGGCGGCTTGCTTGACGGGCTCCAGACCCTGGGCGGTGGCCACTTGCTGGTTGGCGTATTCCGGCAGCCAGCGGCTGACCGGATCGCTCAGCAGCAACTGGCCGCGCTCGACCAGCATCATCACCGCCACCGACACGACCGGCTTGGTCATCGAATAAATGCGGAAGATGCTGTCGGTCTGCATGGGTGTGCCCGTGGCGGGGTCTTGCTGCCCCACGGCCTCGAACAAAGCTATTTGCCCTCGCCGGGCGACCATGGCCACTGCGCCTGGCAGCCTTCCGCTGTCCACTTCGCGGCGCAGCACGTCCATCAGCCGCTGCGTGCGGTCAGGGCACAGGCCAACGTCGGCGGGTCGGGCGTGGGGCAAAGCGGGGTGTGGGGTCATGGGGCGCTCCAGAAGAAGGGTGTTTTGTACACCAGCCGGGTGCGGTGGCTTATCACCTAAAGCAACTGAGGCGTCCATAATTGACGCATGCACGTTTAAGGGTGCATCCACCGACTTTGACCTTGCCCGCCTTGATAGATTTCACATGAACCTGAGTGACTTTGCCGACCTGGACGCGCTGAAAGCCCGGCTCGATGAACTGCGTCCATTGCCGCCTGCGGCGCTGCGCAATTTGCACGAACAATTGGTGTTGCGTTGGACCTACCACTCCAACGCCATTGAAGGCAACAATCTGACCTTGATGGAAACGAAGGTGGTGCTCGAAGGCATCACGGTGGGTGGCAAGTTGCTGCGCGAGCATTTCGAGGCGATCAACCACCGCGACGCGATTTTGTATGTGGAAGACGTGGTGCGCCGGGCTGAGCCTTTGAGCGAGTGGCAAATTCGCAATCTGCATCGCCTGGTCCTCAAGCAGATTGATGATGACAATGCGGGCCGTTATCGCCAGCTGAACGTGACGATTGCGGGTGCGCGCCATGTGCCGCCAGACATGCTGGCAGTGCCAGAGCAGATGGCGGCCTTGCTGAATTGGTACGACACCCAAGCTGGGCAAATTCACCCGGTGGAGCGGGCGGCACGCTTGCATGTGGATTTCGTGAAGATTCACCCTTTTGTCGACGGCAATGGCCGCACAGCTCGTCTCTTGCTCAATCTCGAATTGCTCAAAGCGGGCTTTCCGGCCATCGTGCTGCCGGTGGAAAAACGACTGGCCTATTACGAGGCGCTGGACAAAGCCCATGTGACGGGCGATGTACGTGACTTCATGGTGCTGGTGACCGACAGCGTGCGCGAGGGCTTTGCGCCCTATTGGCATGTGTTGGGCTTGGAGGGGTGAGGTGCTTGTCTGCTTGAATTTTGTGACCTCACGGTGGCCTATTGATCTGGCACGCTGAAGTTTGAAATGTGTGAGGCATGTCATCTTGTAGGTCTGCACTCGAAGAGTCCAACGTTTGGCAGCTTCGGCACAGACCCATGTCGTGGTCTTTGATCGCCGACCTACAACATCTTTGAGCATTGAAAACTTCACAGGGCTGAATCAATAGGCTGCTGGTGCAGGCCACTCCAAACTGACGTGGTTTCAGATTTCAGGTGTTGTCGCTCATGTGTCATCTCTGAAAACCTTGGCGCTGTGCGAGCGTTGCTAGACTGAATTCATGCGCATTTCAGAACTCTCAGCTAGAACTCAGGTGTCGGTGCATCGCTTGCGGCGCTACGAGGCGGCAGGCCTGATCGCGAGCCAGCGCTTGCCCAACGGCTACCGCGATTACGACGAGAAAACCGTCCGGCATGTGGTCTTCATCGCCATGTCGCGGGAGATGGGGTTTTCACTGCCCTTCATCGCCGAGTATTTGCCGCGCTTCAAAACGGGCAAATTGTCGGCGCAAGACATGATCGACGCGATCTTGGTGCGCGTGGCCGAGATTGACCAACTCATAACCGAGCAACAAGCACTTCGCAAAAAACTGATGGACCACATCGGGTGGTTCAAAACCCAAGCCAGGAGAAAACAATGAGCCCACTTGAGATGCTGAAAAAAATCAACGCCATGGCCGAATTCAACCGCTGGTGTGGCATTGAGGTGACAGTGGCGGAACCCGGATTTGTCGAAATCCAGATGCCCTGGCGTGCTGAGGTGGGGCAGTATTCAGGCTTCTTGCATGCGGGCTTGATCGGCACACTCATCGATACAGCCTGCGGTTTTGCAGCCGGTACCGTGGCGGGGCCGAATTTGTTGGCCGCCAACTTTTCGGTCAACTGCTTGCGGCCCGCTGTGGGGCAAAAGTTCATTGCCCGAGCGCGCGTGGTCAAGCCCGGCAAAGCGCAGGTGTTCACCAGCTGTGACTTGTTTGCGGTGGATGCAGAGGGCGAGAAGCTGGTGGCTAACGGTCAGACCTTGCTCACGGTGGTTCAAGCAAGTTGAGCGCCTGCTCGAGACAAAGCACACGTTCAACGGTGTCATACTAACTCATTGTATTGAGCAAATAGGAGTCATGCGAATCATCAGTTATTCTGAAGCCCGCAGGAGATTGAAGTCTGTCTTGGATGGCATAGAAGACGATGCCGATATCACCATCATCACCCGACGCGACGGTGGTGATGAGGTGGTCATGTCCTTGGCGCAATACCAGAGCATGGCCGAAACCTTGTACCTGCTCTCCAGCCCAGCCAATGCCGCGCACTTGGCGGCATCGATTGCCGAACACAAAGCCGGCAAAGCCAAGCGCCGCGAACTGATCACCCCATGAATCGGGGAGCCACCTCGTTGTCCTGGGTTGATGAGCTGTACGGGCAAGGGCAGGACAAAAAGACGCTCAGGTGCATAACCTGCTGATCCATGCTGCCCGGCGTGACCCGTTTGACGTCGATTGCCTGTCAGGTGGCACTACCCATGATCGTTTTTCAAACCTTGGCGCTTGTTCTGGCCCATAAGACCATTCCCCGCTGCGCCTTGCTGGCATCGCTGGGCGTGAGGCCCACGGGGCCTTGTGGTGTCTGGCGCAGCACATCGGCCAAGGCCATCAAGGCGGATTCGGGACCACTCAGCAGCTCAAGTTCCAGCTCCAGCAGCGGCTCGTTCAAGTCGGTGCCGGACACATGGATGCGGCCTTGGTCCAGTGCGACTTCGATCTGGGCGTCTGCATGCGAGAGGAGCCAGCGCTGGCGTGCAAAGTCGGTGCAAAACAGCGCTTTCAAACGCGGCCGCATCGCCATCAGTTCGGCGGCCAGCATGTCGTCATTCACCAGCGTGTCAAAGGCCAAAGCACCCGGGGTGGTCGGGCCTTCCCACTCTTGCCTGCGCGACAGCCCGTTTTCGCTCTGCCCCGCCGTTTTGACGGTGAGCAGCCACTGATCACCCGCCAGCCGCTCGCGCACCGCCATGCGGCGTTTTTGCAGGTCCAGCTCGGGGGTGTCGAAATAGGTGTTGAGCAGCCGCTGTGTGCTGCCCGGCCCCGCCAGTAGCGGGTGAGTCAGCAGGCGCGGCAGATCAGGCGCAGAAAGGCTGAGTTTGAGTTCGGTTTCCATGGAGTGCCTTTCAATCGGGCATGTCGGACCTGAAGGTGCCGACCTACAAATCACAGTGTTTCACGCAGGTTGGGCCCTCGGATCGCAGAGGCATCAGGCCGCAAAGTGCTCGCGAAAATAAGCCACGATGGCAGACGATTCTTTGAGCCAGCGGGTTTGGCCGTTGCTGTCAGTGATTTTCAAGCAAGGCACTTGGGTGCCGCCGCTGCCTTGCAGCAGTTCGCTGCGGTGGGCGCTGTTGTTTTGTGAATCGCGCAGCTCAATCGGCAAGGCCAAGCGGTGCATTTCCTGGCGCACCTTGATGCAAAACGGGCAGGTGCTGAATTGGTAAAGCACCAGGCTTTGGCATTGCAGGTCCACAGCGCTTTGTGCAGCCGGTGTGCGTTGGATGGCGGCGGGCCGGGTCAGGCGCTCTTTGAGCAGCATGAGGGGGCCGAGCACGATGCGCAGGGTTCGGAAAAAGGCACGGATCAGGGGTTTCATAAGGGTCTCAACAATTCAAAAGTGGATGGATGAAAAATAGGGATGGGTCACGACATCACAGCAAACGCGCCAAGTAGTGGCCCGTGAAGCTGGCCTTGTTTTTGGCCAGTTGCTCGGGCGTACCTTCGCCCAGGACGGTGCCGCCGCCCGCACCGCCCTCAGGACCCATGTCGATCAACCAGTCGGCCGTTTTGATCACGTCGAGGTTGTGCTCGATGATGACGATGGTGTTGCCCGCGTCGCGCAGCTGGTGCAAGACTTTGAGCAGCAGGTCGATGTCGGCAAAGTGCAGACCGGTGGTGGGTTCGTCCAGGATGTAGAGCGTGCGGCCGGTGTCGCGCTTGGACAACTCCAGTGCGAGCTTGACGCGCTGAGCCTCGCCGCCCGACAAGGTCGTGGCGCTTTGGCCCAGGCGGATGTAGGTCAGACCCACGTCGAGCAGCGTTTGCAGTTTGCGCGCAATGTTGGGCACGGCGCTGAAAAATGCATATGCCGTCTCCACCGTCATGTTCAAGATTTGCGCGATGTTCTGGCCCTTGTATTGCACCTCGAGCGTTTCGCGGTTGTAGCGCATGCCGTGGCACACGTCGCAGGGCACGTAAACGTCAGGCAAAAAGTGCATCTCTACCTTCACCATGCCGTCGCCCTGGCAGGCTTCGCAGCGGCCACCGGTGACGTTGAAGCTGAATCGCCCCGGGCCGTAGCCACGCTCGCGTGCGGCAGGCACCTCGGCCATCAGCTCGCGGATGTGGGTGAACAGGCCGGTGTAGGTGGCCGGGTTGCTGCGCGGCGTGCGGCCAATGGGCGACTGGTCCACGTTGATGACTTTGTCGAAATGCTCCAGCCCCAAGATGGCTTCATGGGCTGCAGCTTCGTCGTGGGCGCGGTGGATCTGGTGGGCGGCGGCGGTGTAGAGCGTGTCGTTGACCAAGGTGGATTTGCCCGAGCCCGACACGCCGGTCACGCAAGTCAGCAGACCCACAGGGAATTTCACATTCACGTTTTTCAGGTTGTTGCCCGATGCGCCCACGATCTCGATGAAGTCCTTGCCCGCCTTGTGGCGTTTGGGGATCTCGATTTTCTTGCGGCCCGACATGTACTGGCCGGTGACCGAATCGGGTGCGGCCAGGATGTCGGCGCAAGTGCCCTGCGCCATCACGCGTCCACCATGCACGCCAGCACCCGGTCCCATGTCGATCACATGGTCGGCCACACGGATCATGTCCTCGTCGTGCTCGACCACCAGCACGCTGTTGCCGATGTCGCGCAGGTGTTGCAGCGTGCCGATCAGGCGGTCGTTGTCGCGCTGGTGCAATCCGATGCTGGGCTCGTCGAGCACATACATCACGCCCGTGAGGCCCGATCCGATCTGGCTGGCCAGGCGAATGCGCTGCGACTCGCCGCCCGAGAGGGTGTCGGCGCTGCGGTCCAGGCTCAAATAATTCAGACCCACGTCGTTCAAGAACTTCAGGCGCAGCGCAATTTCGCGCACCACCTTGTCGGCGATCTCGGCCTTGGCCCCGTGCATTTTCAGGCCCTGAAAGTACTGCTGCGACTCGCCCAGGGTGATGTGGCTGATTTCGTAAATGGCGCGGGCTTGTGCGCCTTCACCAATGCGCACATGGCGCGCCTCGCGTCGCAGACGGGTGCCGTGGCAGCTGGTGCAGGCCTGCATGTTGCGGTAGCGCGCCAAGTCTTCGCGCACCACGGCCGAGTCGGTCTCGCGGTAGCGCCGCGTCATGTTGGGGATGATCCCCTCAAACGGGTGTTTTTTGCTGACCTTTTTGCCTTGCGATGCACCCGACTCCATCGTGTAGCTGAACTTGATTTCCTCCAGCCCCGAGCCGTGCAACAACACCTGCTGATGAATGGGTGCGAGTTTCTCGAACGGCGTTTCGATGTCGAACTGGTAATGCTTGGCCAGGCTTTCGAGCATGCTGAAGTAAAAGCCGTTGCGTCGGTCCCAGCCCTTGATGGCGCCACTGGCCAAACTGAGCGAGGGGAAGGCGACGACCCGATCCGGGTCAAAAAACGCCATGCTGCCAATGCCATCGCAAGTGGGGCAAGCGCCCATGGGCGAGTTGAACGAGAACAGCCGCGGCTCCAGCTCGCTGATGGAATAGGTGCATACCGGGCATGAAAACTTGGCGTTGAACAGGTGTTCTTTGCCGGTGTCCATCTCCAGTGCCACCGCGCGGTGCTCGGCCAAATGCAGTGCGGCCTCAAAGCTTTCGGCCAAGCGCTGGCGCAGGGCGTCTCTGGCCTTGGCGTCCTCCTCAGATCGGACTTTGATGCGGTCCACCACCACATCGATGTTGTGCTTCTCGGTCTTTTTGAGTGTGGGCAGGTCTTCCACTTCCACTGTCTGGCCGTTGATGCGAAAGCGCACATAGCCCAGGGCCTGCATCTGCTCAAACACTTTCTCGAACTCACCTTTTTTCTCACGCGCAATGGGCGCGAGGATCATGAGTTTGGTGTCTTCGGGCAGGGCCAGCACGGCGTCCACCATCTGGCTCACGGTCTGCGCTTGCAGGGGCAGATTGTGGTCGGGGCAGTACGGCGTGCCTGCGCGGGCGTACAGCAGGCGCAGGTAGTCGTGGATCTCGGTCACGGTGCCCACAGTCGAGCGCGGGTTGTGGCTGGTGGCTTTTTGTTCGATGGAAATCGCGGGCGACAGGCCTTCGATCAGGTCCACATCGGGCTTGTCCATCAGCTGCAAAAACTGCCGCGCATAGGCCGACAGGCTTTCGACATAGCGGCGCTGGCCTTCGGCGTACAGCGTGTCAAAGGCCAGGCTCGACTTGCCCGAGCCCGACAGTCCGGTGATCACCACCAGCTGATTGCGCGGGATGTCGAGGTCGATGTTTTTCAGGTTGTGGGTACGCGCACCGCGCACGCTGATGTGGGTCTGCCGCAGCGCCGAGGCCAGATACCGCGCTTGATCGGGTTCATCGGGCAAGAGAGAGGGGTCTACAAGGTTCACGGTGGGTGGCCAAATCAGCAAAACCTTCGATTATCCCCGCCAGCGCTGTTTGGGGGGCCAGACCCATCAAGGACAATCAGGGTTTTACTTTTGCCTTGTGCGCCTTCCATGGCGGTCGATTCCGTGCATTCTTCTACTTCTGATTCATCTTCTTTGGCCATGACGCCCATTGAGCGCCGTGCGAGTGCCTCGCTGGCCGGTATTTTTGCTTTGCGCATGCTCGGTCTGTTTTTGGTTTTGCCCGTGTTTGCCCTGGAGGCACGTCAATACCCCGGCGGCGAAGACCCGGTGCTGCTGGGCCTGGCCATGGGCATTTATGGCCTGACGCAAGGCCTGTTGCAGCTGCCTTTTGGCATGGCTTCAGACCGTTATGGCCGCAAACGCGTCATTGTGTTGGGCTTGTTGATCTTTGGCTTGGGCAGTTTTTGGGCCGCCGCCGCCACCGATTTAACCGGTTTGCTGGTCGGGCGCAGCTTGCAAGGCGCGGGGGCGGTGTCTGCCGCCGTGACGGCTTTGTTGGCCGACTTGACGCGCGACGAGGTACGCACCAAAGCCATGGCTTTGGTGGGGGGCAGCATCGGTTTGATGTTTGCCTTGTCTTTGGTGGTGTCGCCCGTGCTGACGGCCTGGGTGGGTTTGTCAGGCTTGTTTGGGCTGACCGGTGTTCTGGCCTTGTTGGGTGTGCTGGTGGTCATTTGGGGGGCACCCACTGCCCCAGAGCCCGAGCCGGGCCAAGCAGCGGGTCGATTGCGGGATGTGCTGGCCCATGCTGACCTGATGCGATTGAATGTGGGTGTGTTTGTCTTGCACGCGGTGCAGCTGGCCATGTGGGTGGCGGTGCCTGCATTGTTGGTTCAGGCAGGCTTGCAGACCGGGCAGCACTGGCAGGTGTATTTGCCTGCGGTGCTGGTGTCGTTTTTGTTTTTGGGGGTAGTGTTTGCGATGGAGAGGCGCGGCCATCTGAAAAAAGTTTTTTTGCTGTCCATCGCTCTGATAGCGGTGGTGGAGCTGGGTTTGTTCTTGCAAACGGTGGGTACCACCCGCTTGAGCGCCATGGCGGTGTTGTTGTTGGTCTTTTTTTGCGGTTTCAATGCACTCGAGGCCACGCAGCCGAGCTTGGCCTCCCGCATCGCGCCGCGCGCCTTGCGCGGCACCGCCATGGGGGTCTACAACACCTTGCAGTCTTTGGGCTTTTTTGTGGGGGGCTTGATGGGGGGCTGGTTGGTCAAGTCCTGGGGAAGCCCGGCCTTGTTTTTGTGCTGCGCTTTGGCCCTGCTGGCCTGGCTGCTGGTGGCCTGGCCCATGCAAACCCCGGGCCGTGGTGCCGCACCTCCACCCACAGCCTGAGGTGATGGCCTGGCGTCTGGATGGCCTCGGTTGAAGCCCGGATTGGCCGCATAATTGACACATCATCGAGGAGTTTTTATGGCATCCGTCAACAAAGTCATCATCGTCGGCAACTTGGGTGCCGACCCCGAAACCCGTTATTTGCCCTCGGGTGATGCGGTCACCAGCATCCGTGTGGCCACCACAGACCGTTACAAAGACAAACAAACAGGCGAGATGAAAGAGGCCACCGAGTGGCACAGCATCAGCTTTTTTGCCAAACTGGCCGAAATCGCAGGCCAATACCTGCGCAAAGGCAGCCAGGTGTACGTCGAAGGCAGTTTGCGTACCCGCAAATACACCGACAAAAACGGCGTTGAAAAATACGCCACCGACATCCGTGCCGACAGCATGCAAATGTTGGGCAGCCGCCAAGGCATGGGCGGTCCTTCTGAAGACGGCGGTGGCGGCTATGCGCCACGTCAAGCCCCCGCACGACCTGCGGCGGCACCTGCGCAACGCCCCGCCGCCGCGCCAGCGTCCAAGCCCGCCGCCAGCAACTTTGACGACATGGATGACGATATTCCGTTTTAAGTTTCTCGCAAGCGCTGATCATGCGCTGGGCTTGACCCTCAACCCGTGGCCGGTGTCACGGGTTTTTTTATGAAACAACAGGACATGACCGAACGCACTGGGGGCTCGTCGCTGCCGTATCTGGGTTTTTCATGGTTTGCCATGGTCATGGGCCTGTGCGGCCTGTCTCTGGCGTGGTCGCGGGCTGTGCCGCATTGGGGGCCCATGGCTGTGCGCTTGTCGCAGGGTCTGGGTTGGTTGGCGGCGGGTGTTTTGGTTGTTTTGTTGTTGGCCCAAGGGTTGCGATGGCTGAAGTTTCCGGCTGCCGTGCAAGAAGATGCGCGGCACCCGGTACGCCATGTGTTTGTGGCCGCATTTCCCTCGTCCCTGGTTTTGTTGGCCACGGTGTGGATGGCGCACCACGTTGTCAACCCGTGGATCGAGGCGCTTTGGATGCTGGGTGCCATCGGCTTGCTGCTGTGCACTGGGGTGGTGCTTTGGCGTTGGCTACAGCCGGGCTTGAGCATTGATGATTTTTGGCTTGGCATCACACCTGCGTTGTTCATTCCTGTGGTGGGCAATGTATTGCCCGCTTTGGCTGGGGTGAGTCTGGGCCACCCGGTGTGGGCTGCTGCCCAATATGGCTTGGCTGCGGTGCTGTGGCCCGTCATGCTGGTGCTGGTCATGGTGCGCATTGGCATGCGGGGTTTGTGGCCTGAGCGCATGCTGCCCGTGACGTTCATCACCATTGCGCCGCCTTCGGTGTTGGCGCTGTCTGGCCATCAGCTGGGTGGGCCCGAAGTCTTGCTGCACATGCTTTGGGGCGTGGCTGCGTTTTTTGCAGCCTTGTCTTTCACCGTGCTGGTGCGGTGTTTGAGGCAGCCTTTTGGCATGTCTTTTTGGGGCATGTCGTTTCCCTTGGCAGCTTTGGCGTCATTGTCCTTGCAGTTGACGCCTGTGGACGGTGGGGCACAGGGCTTGGCCAGTGCTTGGCTTTTGGGCGTCACCCTGGCGATATTGGCTTTGCTGGGGGCGACCTTGCGGGGCTTGCTTCGGGGAGATTTGTTGGGTCCTGAGGTGACGATCACGAGCGCTGTAGGTCCGGTTTCTGCGCCTACCGTGCTTGGCAAGTCCTGACAAACAGGCATGTCAGTTGGGATGAGCCTCAACAGTTACCTCTAAAAAATTCACTTTCAAGCCAACGCTGATCTCGTTGAGCTGTTCGCAGTCGGATTTTCAACACAAAACCATATCAATTGACGGCCAAGTTGACCCAAACCACCGGTTCACAACAAGTTCAAAAAAGACCGATGCCCTTTCAAGGGGTTTGCAAAAGAAATCGGTGGTCACTGCACCAGACAGGCAAATCTTTGAACAGCGAGCGTTCCTTGTCATTACCCTTCATACGTCAAACTGACTGCGAAACCAGAGCCAGCAGCTGGGTCAAAATTTTCAGACATCAATTTCTGCTCAAAGAAAAAACCTTTGAGCCAATGGGGCTTGAGCACCAGACGCAGTACCACATTCAGAGATCACTGCGCCAGGGTCTGTGAGAATCACACACGCACGGGTTCAAACCATTTGGCAGCATGTTGATGGCTTTGATGTGTCAGCAAAGCATCTCGCTCAAAGGCCAATTCACGTGCCATGAGTTGTGCCGTATCGACCAAATTGATGACCATGTTGCCAAAAATCTCTGGTGTCATATTTTCAGGAGAAATTCTGTAACTCAGCATGATCATGTCTCGGTCTTCATCCCAACCCAATATGGCCCCACGGGTTTGGGTTGCATAGGCATTGAGTCGCATGGCCTCGGTGATTCGTTTTTTTCCAAGCTCTCCACCCTCACTGCGAACCAGGTCGATGAATACAAAAATGTCATCTGCATGAGGCGGTAATTCAATGGTGACATCGAATTTATCCATCACCCTGAATCCGCACAAACCTGATTGAAGATTGAACGAGCCTGCAGGCAACTGGGCACCTTGAGCCCAGTTTTGAATCAAATCCACTCGGTTCATACTGTATTTCCTTCCAACTCTTGAAATTGCACCAGTGCTGCAGCAAACCGAAGTGTTGCTGTATCCAAATCAGTCTCTCCTCGGGCCATTTGAATCCAAGGAAGATACGCCACGCCCAAAGTCTTACGCAACATCAAATGCATTTCATCCAACAAAAGACACAAGCCATCGCCATCGCCAGCCAGGCCAGTTACCTGAAGTGAAAGTTCATGGCCAGAACGTTGCAATTGCACTGGAGCCATCAAGTCGGACGTCTCTGCTGCAAAAATGTTCAAGTCTTCAAGTGGACATTGGATCTCAGACAACTCGCTACTGACTGTGTATGTCAGGTAGGTACCACCCAGCAAAGATGTCAACAAAGTCAACTCACCTTCGAGTGAGCGGGTAATTTGCACTGTCCAGACAGCGCCATCCGAAGAGACAGATGAAAAGTCAGCCCCCGACACTTGTGGCGCATGACGATGAGGCTCCAATTGCCTCAAGTTCAAATGCGCTTCCAATTGTTCCACCATCCCCATCATTTGATCGCTCATGACAGTGCCGCCTCCATTCGATCATCGAACACTTGATCCACCAGGGCTTGCGCATCGGATGGCGAAAACTTTGTCCAATCCAGTCGGTTGATGGCAGAGACGAGATAACCCGATAAATCAGCAAGGTATGCGAACCGCTGATCTGGGTCCAGCAAAGCCCCCTCAGTGACAAGCCAGGTGCAATTCAAAACCAAATGCTGACCATCGGGATCAATTTGCAAGCGCAGAGGACTCCAGCGAAGTGAAGCACGCTGACCAAACGCCAGCCAAACAGGATGATGGCGGATTTCGCCTGAATCAGGCCAAGGTAAGGTCGCGGTCAACGTCATCGTGCAAACCTTGTGGGAATGCGGCGCTCTCGTGAAAGAGCACGATCCATTCAGACGAATTTTGGGCGTTTCAATGGGCCAGTCGACTTCCCAAAAGACACCTCTTTGGAGCTCGCCGACTTGCAAGTCCACCGGTTGATATCCAGCGACAACCAACCTGCGTTTGGTTTGATCGCGCAGCGTGTCCAGCAAACTCTGTGAAGCTTGGAGATGGTCACTGCTCATGAAAGATAAGCCTTCACAACGTCGAGCATATAAGCGGCCTGAGTCACTTGATGGCGTCCTGGCGGATCCACCGCCTCATGCAAAATCACACCGTTACGCAACAGCAGCGCATATGGCCTAGGGCGTGTTCCCATGCACAAGTCATACAGACAGACCACCAGATTGAGTGCCTGCGAGAGTGAGCCATCATTGTCAATGACCCACTTCAGTGAGTCACCAACGCCCATGCTTTCAAACCAGCGATCGTTGACCCAAGGATCGTTTGGACTCAGGCACCAAAGACCCGTTACCCCTTCACGCTTGAAGTCAGCGGCCATCTTCACGTACTCTGGCACCTGAACTTGTGTAGCAAAAGGTGTGAATGCACCTGGGACTGAAAAAATCAAATGCGTACCATGCATCCAGAGTTGGCGACTCTTGACAGCCGTCACGGATTCCAAGGATTGATCAGCGGGTTCACCCATGTGATCCACCAAGTCGGATATCAAACTTCTACGTACCAACAAGTCCGCATTAGGAATATGGTTTTGCATCCAGTCAGTCTCCTGCCTCAATAGGCTTTGTCGAGCCTACGCTCATCTTTGGGTGATGGTAATGTGAAAGCTTGCGTGCCCAAATGCAATGGAAAAGTCGCAGCCAAACGCACAGGTTCTGACCTGAGCTTGGTCTCAGCCAGTCGCTCCGTTTGGCGGGCTCCTGAAATCAGGGGGGTTGATCGAGGAGACAACGCTGCGGCCGCCCAAGCACCAGCCTTATGGCCCAAGTTGGGATATGACTTTTCCAATTGAGCCTTTTCTCTTCGGGCCTCAAGTTTGCCTTTGATGAATCCTGACAAAGCGTGCAGTCCAGTGATGCGAAGGAAACTTTCACCGCTGCCTGCTTTGAAGCCGGCCCAACTGATTTTGACGTTTTCACTGTAGAGCGCTTTTTGTAATTGACCTAAGGCCTTCTCTGGATCCGAGGTCAAACGCAGTTGGGTGATTTTTTGATTTGTGAGACCAAAATTGCTCAAGTATTGAACCGCTCTCGCCTTTTGTTCATCCGTACCATTTCGGAGTCGATCAATCAACGCCCTCTCTGCCAAACCTCTATTTTCTGGGCGGGTGAGCGTCTCTTTGAGTTGAGTTCCTTGCTGAGCCTTCGCCGCTGTCCAAGCCTCAGCGGATCCAAATTTTTCGCGATCCTTGTTCAGCTTTCGATTGTGAATACCGTCATAGGCAATGATGGCCAGCGTCGAGGCCGTCGATGCAGCGCCAATTGCGGCTGTAATAGGAGCACCAACACCTGTACCGAGTGCTGCCACTTGTGCGGCAAGAGAGGCGGTATTCAGGGTTGCCGTCATCAAGTTTTTGCGGGACTGAACCGTTCTTTCCTGCTTGATATGTTCAGTGATGCTTTCAAGCACCTCATCGCCTTTGGCATTGTTCCCAGCCAAAGTGGCGTTGTTCAAAGCCACGATGTTGTTGCCACTTTTCCAGATCGCACCAGCTGCATAAGCGCTTGCAGTGACAACACCTAAACCAGGAACGGTTCCCCCGGCCAAACTGATGGCCGAGGAAACGACGGCAACAGTGCCCACCGAAACATCCTTGATTTTTGCAAATCGATCACCTGCCACCTGTAAGCGGCTTTGAGTACGGTCTGCACCAGATTTGTTCACCAGCGCTTCCATGCGTTCAAGTGCTTTGGGGTTTTCCTCCAGACTTTGATTGGGCCCGGTTCTGAACTTTCCAGAGGCTGGATCAAAATCACGAACAAGCCCTTCAAACTCCTTGCGGTCACTGTGCGCTGCGGCATCTTGTGCCAATAACAAGCCTAATTGAACGGTTTCTTTGGCTGTTCCTACAACGCCTGTGATCCCCCAACTTGCGTCCAATGCAGTGCCGATGCCAGTGGCTGCACCCGTGGCGGCGACGTTAGCCGCTTTCGCAGCTGTTGCTGCCGCTCCCAGCGCACGCAAAGCACTGTGCACGCCTGTCGAGATGCCTCCAGTGACCTCAGCCGCTTTGGCATAGTTGAATTCGCTTTGTTGTTTCCCGTCAGGCCCGACTTTGCTTGTTGTCCATGCGGCCCCCGCTGTATCGATCGACAATCCAGGGGCACTCAAAAGATTGAGTCCAGCACTAAAGTCTGAGCCATTGAGGATGGCTTTGTATGCGGTGGCTTCCTCTCCAATGGAAGCCAGGCGAGAACTTGGGTTTTGAATGGCAGATGAAGAGGGCAATCGGTGGCTGGAGGCGCTGAGCAAGCTAGACCCAGATGCCGCAGCTTCAACCCTTGATTCAGCCTGAGTGAGCGATGTCACCCCGGGTAATTTGGCGACCTCTACCGTTGGAGCAGACTGATCAAGGGCCGCCTTTGCCGTTGGCGTGAATGTTTGAATACCAATGGAGTTCGATGGAAGCCTGTTGACGGTTGTATTCATGATCTGCTTACCCAAGGCTCCACACAAAAGGATCTAATCAGGATACCCAAGCTAGAATACTACCATAGTATAATAATGATTTCCAGTCATAATTCAACAAGCCACCACCATCTCACACAGTTGTCGAATGCAAGTGATGATCGACGCTAATTTCAATAATTTGTAGCGGAATCAGATCCATCGAATCTCAACCTCATGAACAACAGTTGATGAACGATGTCAAACAAAACGACCTTATGGTGCAACTTAGGTATGTGACTGTATTTGGCGCTTCACCGAACAAAGCTCATCGCATTTGCTGGCGTAGAGGCCATAGATGTCATTTCGGCCGAGCGCCAGCGTGATAGTGCGTGGTGAGCGGTCAAGGGTTCGAGCGTTATCTCGAAGGGTGAACTTCTGAATGGGTTGGCAGGTGTTGCATTTTGTTCATTAATGCGCCAAATCAAAAATCACGCCTGATGTTGTATTAACTGTGAGGATTATTAAAATAATTATGAATCTGAAGTGGAATGACTTTTGACCTCGACAATTTTTGATCCTAATTTGAGATTGATATTTAATTTAATGCTGGCGCGAAGATCATTGCCACTGTAAATAGCTCGAGCACAAGCAAGAAATGATGGACCAAAGTCTTGCTCTTTTTCAAAGGCACGGACTTTGACTTCAAGATCCCAAAGTTGAAGGTTGACCTGAAGCAATTGAGCTTGTGAAATTTCAAGCCATTCTTGATCTTCCTTGTTGAGTGGATTCGAGAGGAGTATGGAATGCAATTGATTCCATTCAAATTCAACGTGATCGATTGACTTGGTGTTTTTAATTTTGAGTCGTTTAATTTCAAGAATGGTCAGTTTGTCAATTAACTCACCAAAAGAGCAAGGAATCATGATTAGCATGATAAAAATAAATTTAAAATTGTATTAAATTAAATAATTATCTATTTTTTAATGTTTCCATGATGTTTGAAATAAGTTGATCACCTGAAATAGGTTTGTGAACAATTCGAAGACCAGATTCACTGAAAATATTGACGTGCTCAATCGATGTATCACCAGTAATCAGAATGGCAGGTATATTTTCATTGAATTCGTCACGTATGTGCGCTATACAATCCAAGCCATCTTCTGTCCCCAAGCGCCAATCACTGAGAATCAAGTCGGGAACATTTTCAAAGTGACTCAACTTTTGGATGGCATCATGTGATGATATTCCTGTTAAAACTTCAATTTTATATGTTTCCAAAAGCAATCTGGTAGATTGTAAAATATTAATATCATCATCAATAAGAACGACAAATATACCAACTGGTGGTGAATTTTCTTTGGATCCTTTGGGAGGAGTATCCTGGCTATATTTCAAAGCAATGCGCATGGGCAATATGATAGAGAAAACTGACCCCATATTTAAATGACTGTGAACACGAATATCCGATCGAAGACGTTTGGCAATACGGGATGAAATTGAAAGACCTAAACCAATACCTCTTCCTGTATTGCTCAATGGCAAAATATCTTTTTGTGATCCAGGCACTTGAAAAAATTCTTCAAAAATGCGGAGACGCATGGATTTTTCAATCCCTGGACCTGTATCAACAATACGAAATTCAAGATTTTTATCCCGTTTGACAATCGATAAACGAACGCCGCCATGTTGTGTATATCTGATGGCATTGACAATTAAATTACGGAGCAATCTTTCCAGTAAATTTAAATCAGTGGAAACTTCCATAATTTGAAATTGTTTTGGCAGCTTTAACTCAAACTTAAGACCCTCTGCAATCGCAAGGTTTGAGTAATCCATTTCCAATTGAGAAATCATTTTTAAAACTGAAACATAACGTATATCAACACGAACGGCACCAGCATCCAAACGAGATATATCAAGTAAAGATTCAAACATTGAATTGAGATAGCCGGTACTTTCTTTTAAACTGAATAAGCTGGTTTTAACAACCTCAATGCTATGTAAGTCGTTTGGAAGTTTCAATTGCTGCTCATAGCTTCTGGCAAGTGCAGACAGGTAAAGATTGATGGCATGCATCGGTTGTCGCAAGTCATGACTCACCGAGGCCAAAAAACGGGATTTGGCCAAAGTGGCCTTCACTGCTTCATCATGTTTGGTTGTGACTTCATTTAACAAGTTATAAACTTCACTTTGAAGTTGGAAATGACTTCGAAAAACATTTGAACTACGATAAGCAAACATGAGAGAGAGTGCACCCATGAGAGAAAGACCCAGAGGAAGTGTCCAACTCCAGGGTTGCATGAATTCAAAATAATTTAGTAAAGTGATGATGGTGGCGGGAATCAAACCAGCACTGACGTAGGTAGTGAAGGCAACGTGAAAAGTGCTGTAAGAATATAAAGCACCGAAAATAAATGCAACATGGGTAAATAAAAAACCAATCAAAACTAAAGTATTTTCATCTGAAAATAACCACCACCCCCAACCAAACATGCCACCAGTCAATAAACTTACAATAACATTCCATCTTAAAAAAATCGCTGTGTATGGAAAAATGTCTGAATCTTTAATCCATTTATTCGACCAAATATAAATTATCTGACGTAGAATACTTCCACCTAAACCAAGAAATAAAAATACACCAATATCTAAAAATTCATGGTTTAATTCAATAAAAATAAATGTAATAATAATGCAAGACAAAAAACTCGCCAAATTGGCGAGTAACATACTTTTATGTAAATCTTGAGTCAGCATCCGCAGGAATTCTTTTGTGAATTCCTGCATTGGATGCTCATCTTTTTCAAGTCCAATCCAAGACTTAAACGGAAAAATATGTTCGAATGAATTAGCCGTTTTTTCTTTGATCATGGGAAATTATATTTTACAAAAGTATATTAATTAAAATAATATAAATATATAATTATTGTGAAAAATTTAAAAATCAAATATTTGGATCTGTTGTAGGTGCATCAGACAACTTTAAAAGATTCAAACGTGTTTGAATGTCTTTTGTTTCTTGATCAAATTTTCTTAAATGGGATGAAACATGGTTTTCTCTTTTCGGAGACTGTAAAAGCTGTGTCGCTTTTGTACTGGGCGTGTCTCTTTTTTCGACCTTAGCAGAACTCAGCTTCCATTCTTTGTTGGCTTTTTTATCGGCTCTGTAGAGTTGAAATTTATCGTAGAGTGAATGCAAAGCTTCAGAGAATTTTCTGGCTACAAATGCTGCACCCGCCTTGATGTCTTTGACTGTATCTTTGACTGCAGATCGAGCGTAAGCGGCTGTTTCATTGGCTGCCCATTTCCCAACATCCGCAATCAGTTTGACTGTCCGACCTCCAAAGTTATTTGGAGCATGTGCCTCTGATGCGCGTGCTGTGACATTGGAGGAAATTTCGGTTGATGTTGCTGCGCTGATGGTTTTAATTTGTATGTTGATATTCAGCGGTGGGCTTGACTCGATGGGCATATCGTTCCTTTCATGATTGTGGCTATCAATTTTTTAAGAAAGTATAGAGGGCAATAGGTAGATGAACAAATGTTAATAAAGTATGGTGAATAAAGTGGTTGGTAGATTATATTAAATAGTACTATAAAAGTAATAAATATATAAATATTACATCTAAATTATTCTATAAAAATCAAAAAAAGCTCAAATTATTATAGTTTTACATATGAGACCTTAGTAGCATATACTAACACTACCCCAGACGATTTCATCAAGCCATGGCCACCGTAGGCGCTCCTTTTCAGAACCGTGTCGATACAGCAGCGCTAGATGTGCTGGCAGCTTCACGTTTGCAGCAGCCTGCCAAGTCTCAAGAGATCCGAACACCAGATCCCATCATCGTGAGCGATCCGACGTTGATGATGGCTGAAATGGCTGAAGAGCTGGGTTTTCTGAAGGCCGAGGAGCTCGGTGGTGCTGATGAAGCAGAAGGCGATCAAGATGCCGCTTTTGAAGATTTGATCAGCGAGTTGATCAAAAAATCAATGAAGGCCCAAGCCGGTAAAGCTGCACCTGAAGAGACCCAGCAGCAGGCCAGCGCCTTAAAAGACCAATTGCTCAAAGGTGGTGTGAATGCCAAAGATCAGCAGAGACTGAATGACGCGCTGCGTCAATTTTCAGGGGGCTCAAGTCAAAAGGCCCTCGCACTGATGGCCGAGTTGGCCAAGTTAGCGCAGACTGATCCAGCTTTGGCCAGATTAGGCTTTGGTCAGCAAGCGATTGTTGATTTTGCGCTTTCCCATGAGCAAGGTTTGCAAGCTGCATTGAATATTGCAGATGCCCTTGCGCAGGCTCCTGACATCGCACAGGATTCAGCTCAAAGAATTTTGAGTTTGTATGAAGAATCCATATCTTCCAGTCAAAGTGTCCTGCAAACATTTCAACGTTTGGGACAGACAGAAGGTATTGCCACACTGAGCGATTGGAGAGCTTTCCTCACAGAGGCCGTCGCCGCTGATTTGGCTAAACAAAATTCTGGGGGAGACAAAATTCAACTTCAGTTGATCCTCACAGAACTCAAAGGCTTTCGGACATTTAACACCTTGACTCAGGGTCTTGAAAGGCTCATGAAGTCTTTACCCAAGGACGATGGACATGAGCCTCCTCGGATGATGCAGGCCACGCTTGACTACATAGAGCAACCATTAAGAGAGTTTCCTAATTTTGAAGCCTGGGCTCAAAAACTTGTCCTGGCACGAAAAATTCTATTTTTTCAAAAGTTCAGAAATTTATTGAAGTCATTACCTGACGATGCTTATGCAAGCGCTGAACAAAAAGCAGGAACTTTAATTCCTTTTCAAAAAAGAGTAGACGATCTCACTTGGAGTGAAGACATATGAGCATCAGAACGCTCCAAATGAAAAAAGGTCAATGATGAATATGCGCAAGATTTCGGATCTTTTGAAAGACAGGCAAGACATCGTTTTGGCGGTCTTTGTGGTCTCGGTCATTTTCATGATGATCGTTCCACTCCCAACATGGTTGGTGGACACCTTGATCGCTTTGAACATGAGCATTTCAGTGGTGCTCTTGATGGTTGCGGTCTATCTCAAGTCACCGCTTGATTTTGCTGCTTTTCCAGCAGTTCTCCTGATCACGACGCTGTTTCGACTGTCCATTTCGATTTCAACAACACGATTGATCTTGTTGGAAGGCGATGCAGGTCACATCGTTGAAGCATTCGGCAATTTCGTCGTCGGCGGCAATCTTGTGGTGGGCGTCGTTATTTTCTTGATCCTGACGATTGTGAACTTTGTGGTGATCACAAAAGGTGCTGAACGTGTGGCTGAGGTCGGTGCACGTTTTTCATTGGACGCGATGCCAGGCAAGCAGTTATCGATCGATGCTGACATGCGAAACGGAGCGATCACCCAGACAGAGGCCAAAACACTGCGAAACAAGGTATCGCAGGAAAGCAAACTCTTTGGCTCCATGGATGGCGCGATGAAGTTCGTCAAAGGTGATGCCATTGCCAGCATCATCATTGTGTTTGTGAACTTGTTGGGTGGATTGGCCATTGGCACCTTGCAGAAAGGCATGTCGGCGGGTGATGCCATGAATCTGTATGCCGTCTTGTCCATTGGTGACGGCCTGATTGCTCAAATTCCAGCACTGTTTATTGCCATTTGTGCAGGCATTATCGTCACGCGTGTGTCCGATGGCGACACCAGCAAAGATTTGGCGGGAGACATTGGCGCACAAGTGATGGCTCAGCCCCGTGCACTCACAATTGGTGCCGCCATGCTCTTGGTCTTTGCACTGGTTCCTGGCTTTCCTGCACCAGTTTTTGTCTTGCTTGCAGCTGTTTTGCTCATACCCGCTGTATTGGCTTGGAGAACCAAAAAATACGGTGGTAAACCACGTGCAGAGGCATCGAAGCCTCTGGAGCCCTTGATGGCTCCACAAAAAGAGCAGATGAATCGTCAAGACTTCACGGTCGAACAAGACGACATTTTTTCGCCGACGACACAACTTTTGGTCGAATTATCAAGCAGTCTGGAACAACACCTGTCCAATTACAACCTGCGAGCTGAAATCAACAAGGCACGCCTGCAGATTTATTTTCGCTTAGGTGTGAGTTTGCCACCCATCGAAGTTCGACGAGGCGAAGGCTTGCCTGACAATCATTACCGAATATTTGTGGCAGAAATTCCATCTGCAGATGGTGAGGTCATTCCTAACCATTTGTTGATTTTTGACGATGCCAGAAATCTTGAACTCTATGAAATTCCATTCACGGAAAAGGACGAGTTGGTACCGCGAATGAAAGCAATTTGGGTGGATGAAAAATATGAAGCCCAGTTGAAATCAGCCACCATTCGATACAAGACTGAACTAGAAGCGATCACTTACCACGCTGAATTTGTTTTTGCCAAATACGTTGGGCATTTTATTGGCATTCAAGAGGTGCGACAGGTTCTTACGCGACTTGAAAGCAAATACCCTGATCTGGTCAAGGAAGTGCAGAGGGTCGTACCGATGCAAATGATGGCTGAACTTTTTAAGCGATTGGTGCAAGAATTCGTCTCGATTCGTGATCTTCGCGCGATATTGTCCGCGATGATCGAATGGGGAGCCAAAGAGAAGGATCCGGTGGTTTTGGTTGAACACATCCGTATTGCTTTATCACGCCAGATTAGTCACCAATATGCGGCCCGAAATAATGTTTTATCCGGAATCTTGTTGGATGGTGAAATTGAAGAAACAGTGAGAAATGCCATCCGTCAAACTTCAGCGGGCAGTTATCTGTCTTTGAGCCCAGAAATATCAAAAAGAATTGTTCAACGTATACGCGACAAGGCTCTGCCTGTGCTTTCCAACGGCGCACCTTGTAGTTTGATTGCCGCCATGGATGTACGGCGTTATATACGTCGAATGATTGAAAGCGAACTTCCCGAGTTGCCCGTCTTGTCTTACCAAGAACTGGCCAATGACATCACCCTTCAGCCTGTTGCTCGTGTGACAGCTTGATATTTCCTGTAATTTTTAACAACAACGGAGAAAACTATGCAAGCAGCTCGTAATCTGATCAAAGAACTGGGACGTCATATTGGACTTGACAGTCTTGAGCTTGATGAATCCGGTCAATGCACTTTGGCCTTTGATGAGACGATTGTTTTGACATTTGTTGGCGACATGGACGATGGTCTGAACGTCGTGAGTTATATCGGTGACCTTGAATCCAATAATCATGGTGTTGCTTGCAAGCTGCTGGCTCAAAATTTTGTACCCAATGGGCTCGGTGGTGGTCGGGTCGCCATGGAACCAGACAGCGAGCGAGTGGTATTGGTTCATCGTTGGGATGGCATGCGAACAGATTTCGGTTCGTTCACCGCAAATTTAGAAAGCTTCGTCAATGCGGTTGAATCTGTTCGAGCAGAACTGGAAGCAGGCGCTTCAGCTGGCACAGGATCCAGCTCTGCAATTGACTCGCCCATTCGTGGCCGGGATTTGCCCCCTGCAGGCAGTTTTGCTTGATGGATTTTTCCGATGGTGAGGAGGTAGACCGATTCACCATCACATCTGTTCAATCTTGTCAGGTCACATTTCATGTCTGAATCAAAAACTGAACCAGATGATGGTTTGATAAATAAATTGAATGATCAATTGAAGCATTGGGAAAATTTTGTGCAAGAGCAAAACCAAAAACGAAAAGAGCAAGCCTCGATGCTGCAAGATTTGCTCAATGAATCTGGACTGATGGAGCGAGGTCTCAATCCGCTGTCACCCGAGTTTGCTGAGATAGCCAATGATCTGGAATTTCAAAAACAAATGAGCTTGCATTACGGTTTAAAACTGGACAAAGGCCTTCCCATTGATACCAGCAAACCCGATGTATCGCTGTGGCGTCAGCGCACACGTGCACTCAAAGTGTGATTTGCGAGGAGAAAAAACTGGGCAGTCGATCAATTGAGTTGATGAATAAAAAAGTATATGCCACCACCAACCATACACAGAATTACCGATGTCAGTGCCTACCTTGGTGTTCTTCAACGGGCTGAGGCTGCCGGATTACACGTTCGACTTGGAGTGGATGGAAAGACACTTGAAGTTGCAGACATGCCGGTGCTCAAAGGGGAAAGACCGTCCCCAGAAATGCAACGCGAACAAAAAGCCGTTTCCGGGCGGCTTGATGAGTTGATTCGGCAGCAGATGTGGAGCACTTTTTATGGCACTTCTCGCAACGTCAATGCGCCTCCTCTTCACAAACGAGAAGCCAAGCATGAAATCAATGCATCGGATACACCACGTGGCATCAGCAAATCTGCTGTGTTGGATGCTGCAAGCCATGAAGGGCTTTCATACAAACACACGGCCAAAGACAGTCCAGAATTTCGTGCCGAGTTGAAACATGCTTTGCAGGATTTGCGACAAATGGCACTGCAAACAGGTCTGAACACGGTGGATCAATTTGCAGAGGATGCCCTGGATGATCTGACTGATGAGCGAATTCCAATGCATGTGCGTTTGAGGATGATGGCAGAGCGTGTTCCTGATGTCATCAACGAGTTTGGTTACTTGGGCAGTACTGCGGGATCAAACGACAAACGTTTTTTGGAGATGATGAATAAGCTGGCACATGCCTTGTCCTTGGCGGCTGGGCCCATTGAAGAGGCATTGCAAGATAACGATACGGCTGCACAGCAAAAGAAGCAACAATTCTCTGCTCAAATTGAGAAAACGCGATCCGAGCGAGCCCAATCCATGAACAAACAGGAGGCGGCACGTTTGATTGCGACCCAAGAGGGGCGGCATATCATTGAGCAACATTTGCAACAAGCTCTCCATGCCGCAAGGGAGGTCGTAAGGCAAAACAATCCAACACGTCCTGACGAGGCCATGGCGCTGCACAACAAGCTCGGGCGGGTTGAAGACCGACTTGTGACCCCCAAGCCAGGTGAACAAGATGCCAGCCGTTGGGAGGCTGCGATCGATATTGCGCAAGAGCACCAAGATGCACTGCAACGGCAAACAGCCCAGCAAGATGAAGGAACACAGGACAAGACCACTGTGATGAGTGGATTGATGGAGCGCTTGTCAGATATCCGACAGATGCTCAGTCAATGGAATACCCGCACCCCAACACAAGGGGGAAAGCCACCCACCGAGTTGGGCCATCAAGAACGCCATGAATCAGCGACCACCCAAGGCCCGCCATCGAAAAAATCAGAGCCTGTCTCCCATGGTGTGCAAAGAGAGGTGGCCACCTGGTCGGAGGCCGGATCACAAGCTGCACATGTTCGCACGGGTGGTGAAGCGCGAATGACGCTGGAAACCTTGGCCAAACAGACTCTGCGCAGCATGATGGACAACATGGTTCAATTGGCTGGAGTGGTGGCAGCTGGAGGTGGACATGCGGCCGCAATGGGTCAAATGTTCATCAAGGAACGATGCGACAGATCACGCGCCATGATGGCAGCTCTGGCAGTGGCTATTTCTGAAATCGAGTACACCTACCGTAACAATTCGCGCGAAAGACTTCGTGCGGCATGCAGTCACATCATTCCGCATTTAGGGAACATTGATTCACTCATTGGCATGGCTGCGGCCATGGATGACAACGAGACCGTGCAGCGATTATTCCGTTTGCGTAAATGCCTGGTGAGTGCACACGGCAACGTTCAGCCGCCCTATCTGGCTTTTCAAGCAGTGCCATTGCCACC
Source organism: Limnohabitans sp. 2KL-3 (assembly GCF_001269405.1). Lineage (NCBI taxonomy): Bacteria > Pseudomonadati > Pseudomonadota > Betaproteobacteria > Burkholderiales > Comamonadaceae > Limnohabitans > Limnohabitans sp. 2KL-3. The sequence goes on along the minus strand of NZ_CXON01000006.1, from coordinate 82,117 downwards.
CGAAATTTTCAGAGAAATCGGACGCAGCATGGGGTCCGCAGCAATGGGTGGAGCTGGCGCAAAGAGTTTGCTTCCTGAAGAAATGGGTGTTGCAGATCTTCTCAAGGCATCGTGTGAAATCATTGATCGCGTGTTGCGGCAATTGCTTGAATTGTTGGAAAAAGCAAAAGGTGCAGCTTCATCGCATCGATCAGGCCCAGTCCTGCAATTGGTGATAGACACATTGGGCCACAGCGAAATGGCAATGACCGAGAAATCAAAATTGTCATTGGCTCTGTTGATGGCGATTCAGCCTGAGCTGCAGATGGCCTTCGATCATTCTCAAGATCCATTGGAGAGGCAAAAATTGCAAGCAACGCTGGCCGAATTGGTCAATTTGCAAAATTTGCTTTACCCCATCAAGGCTTGATCGTTCTCGATGGTCAGTTCTTTGACGTTGGCACAAGTGCTACTGGCATGTACATTGGTTTTTGCCATGGGCATTGCCATTCAAGATGATGGCAATGCGATGGTGGCCGCCGTTGATGAGTGGCTGAAGGAGGGCGCAACAAGCCGATCAAGAGTGGGCGCACTGATCTATGGCTGGCAACGCAGTGGACGTCCAAAGAATCCTATGGATGGGGCATTCTCTTGCTTTGGTCATTTGCTAGGTGTGCAATGGCCTCGAGGGTCATCACCATCGCACTTTTTTGGAAACTTCAGCAGCTGATGCATCCATGAATTCAGATCGAGCTCAGACAGCGCTCACCGGACTCATTCTCACTGGCGGGGGAGCGCGAGCAGCCTATCAAGTTGGCGTGTTGCAGGAAATCGCTTCCATGCGCAAAGCGGCTGGCATGGCTTTGGGTAACCCGTATCAAGTGATATCTGGGACATCTGCAGGCGCCATCAATGCCAGCATGTTGGCCTGTGCTGCAGATCGTTTTGATGATGCACTGGACAATTTGAGTCAAATATGGCGTGAGTTCAAAGTCGAGCAAGTTTACAGATCAGATGTATTGGACATGATCCGTTCAGGCGCTCGCTGGATGACGCTGCTTTCATTGGGTTGGTTATTCAGTCAAAAACGTTTGCGTCCAAAGTCTTTGCTGGATAACTCTCCACTGGGGCGGTTGCTCCACGAACACATCGACTTTGACCGATTGCCCGCATTGTTGGCTGAGGGGCATCTGCATGCTTTGGCCGTATCGGCCTCCAACTACAGCAACGGTGAGCATGTCACCTTTTACAACAGCAAAAGCAAAATTGAGCCTTGGGTGAGGAACCAACGTGTGGCCATGCAATGTGAGTTGAAGCATGAGCATTTGCTGGCCAGTTCAGGCATTCCCTTGGTTTTTCCCGCTGCATGTCTGCAAGGTCCTCAAGGCATGGCATGGTACGGAGATGGTGCCATGCGTCAAACAGCGCCCATATCGCCTGCGATTCATTTAGGTGCAGAAAAAATATTGGTCATTGGGGCGGGTCGGATGAACGAGCCTGAGGGGCAAAAACAGCAAGAATCCCTCAATTACCCGTCCATGGCCAATATTGCCGGCCATGCATTGTCCAGTATTTTTTTGGATTCATTGGCGGTGGATGTTGAGTTGCTGCAACGTGTCAACAACACCATTCGCTTGATCCCTGAGGACAAACGCGTCGAATCCAAACTGAAGTCGATTGAGTTGTTGGTGATCTCACCGAGTGAGCGATTAGACCTGCTGGCCATCCAACACGCCAGTGCCTTGCCTTCAACCGTACACAACCTCCTCAGGACTTTGGGGGCTCAATCCAAAGGTCAACTGGGGCAAGGTGGCGCTTTGATCAGTTATCTGTTGTTTGAGTCAGCCTACACACAAGAACTCATGGCCTTGGGGCAAAAAGATGCCCGTCTCAAAGCCCAAGAAATCCATGACTTCTTTGGATGGCAACAAGGTGCAGATTAATAGTTTTTTGAAACCGGCCAACCGTGCAAACTCTCCATTCAGTTCATTAAATCCGATTCAGGACCTTGACCATGCCGACAAACAAGATCAACACCACGCCTGCAGTGCCCCAACAATCAGTGCAGGTTTTCAGCAGTCCGAGTGTGACGGTGACCGTGGTGTCACCTGCGGTGACATACGGGCCTCGTTCAATTGCAACGGTCAATCTTGGGGCCTTGCCTGCGCCAACAGTGGGTCAGCATGGCATCTTGCACAAAGCGCAAGCCTTGGCGGACGCCTTTGCCGACAAAATCCATCAATTTGTTGGGCGTGCACAAGCTGCTGTTCGACGAACACCTTCGACGCTGGATACAACGCGACTGCAAGCCCTGGTGGGTCAATCCATATCGCCCAAAGTGGCGAGCCAATTCATGGATCGATTGGAGTTTGACCACATTGGGCGCCTCACCGGGGCCAAGCCTGGCGCAAACCTCAAACCCAAAGAATGGGCTGCACTAGAAGGTGCTGTGCAAGACCGTCATTTGACTCAGACCAACGCAGCGGGCTCACGAGATGCGGCCCGCACAGACCGTGAAATCCTTCTTGACATCAGTGGTCAGATTGATCGAGCCCTCGGTCAAGCTTCTTCTTCATTGAAACCCGACCTTGAGGCAGCCCAAACATTGGTCAAGGAACACTGGCTTAATTTTCATGTAGCTGGCAATGCGCCAACGCCTCAGTTGCTCAATTTTGTGGCGGACAAATTTGTCGCCACAGCGCCAGAACTGTCGGCCGCAGCAAGAAGCTTGGCGCAAGAGGCAGCGAAGCCCAAGACGGCCACACAAGCGTATGACAACACGTTTGGCCGGCAATTTGAATCGGCTTTGGTGCATGAATTGGTCAAACAACCACCCGCGCCCGTGCTCAAGGCGGCAGCGCAGACAGGTGACTTCCTGTTTCGCCAGATCCTGTCATTGCCTCCCCAAGCGCAAGCAGAAACGCTCAGGAATCTGGCCTACAACCTGGGACATGACCCACGCCCTTGGCACGCAGAAACCCCCGATGTGGCTCGTTTTTTGGCCAAGCCTGACATCGACAATTTGCAGGCCATGCTCAAACCTGCCAACCTCACTGGCTATGATGCGGTGAAAATTTCTTGGATCGGGGTCAAAGCGTCGATTTCCTATCCTCCATCAACGCCTGCGCCATGGATGGCACAAGCCAACGACAACTACGCAAGCACCGTCGTGGCAGCACGATCACAACGTGATGCTTTAGGCGGAGTGGGCACAAAAATTCAGACCAGCGCATCCCACTTCATCCAGAAGGATCTGGAAAAACTGTTGGCCCCCCGTAAAGCCGATCCCAACACCCGCGCCACCTCTGAAGATCAGCACAAATACATTCGGCAATTGATGGATCGGGTGGCTTTCGGTGCGAATACCCCCGCCCAACTGTCGGTCGTTATGGGGCAGTTGCGTGACCATTTCCAGCCCCTTGACCCACAAGTGGCCAATTTTTTTGCACACTACCAAAACCATTACGCCAACGAACCTCACCCTCACCTTGCCTTTGAGACAGTGCACACGGCTTTGGATGTTTATGACAAACAACAAATGGCAAACCAAGCCGTGCAATTCACACCGCTTCAGACGTCGGGATATGGCACGGTGTTGGCCCATCAACCTCAGTTGGAGGGGGGTGCCAATTGGGGCAAAGGACTGTCTGTGCAGGGAAAGACAACCCTTGACCTGGACAAGATCAAGGCATTTGATGCCAACGCCTTGAGCCATGAAATGAACTCTGTGAACGGACCATCCGGTTCAACCAACATCATGAGCTTCATGTATTTGCAAATGCAAAAAGAAGATCCGCAATTCAACTTGCAAGACGCCTTTGCGGGCACCATGATGTTCTTGACTTTCGACGGTGGGCATTCTTTGCCCGAATCCGTCGGGACGTTCCGATCCATCACCTCAGATACCCGTCCAACACAAGTTGGGGGTAAGCCCGTCGCTGAGCACAGTCAGATCATGACCCAGCGCAGGCAGGTCCTTGAAAACAATGTATTGGCCTATGGGCAACTCCAGCAATTGTTCGGCAGCGGTGAGACCGCCCATGGTGTGAATGCTGCTGTAGAGCGTGCTTGGGAACGGACACGTCAAACTTTTGATGCTGTTCATACCGAAAGAACAAAAGCCTGAGTGACGATATTGCATTTCAGTGCAGCTGACTCTTTGTCATTTCGTCAAGCCACAGTCCACCGGCACCACTTTGGAATGAAACGCCCAAGTGGATGCCCGGAACAACACATTTAATTGGAGAAAAACATGGTCGGAAAAATTGGTGCCAACACAAGCACTCATCAACTGGCAGTCAGTGAGTTCAGCAACGAACAGCTCAAAAACACAGCCAACAGAGAGTTGCGTGCTTTAGACCGGAGCAGAGGCGGTTCGTCAACGATTCTCGACAAAGGCACATTGGGTCGGTTTGTTGCGCATGCCTTGCATCTTGGTCAACGTACCGAGTTTGTGAGAGAGCAAAACACCAAAGTCGTGGCGGCCTTTGCAAGGGCCTTGGATCACAAAGGTATCGATGGGGCCTTGCGAGATCATGCTGTCCAAAGTTTGCGTGAGCGTGTGGCCACCCTCAACAGCCAAAAGACCATCTTGACATTTGCTGATCTGGACAGTGTGCTAGAGCAAATGGATTCAAAAGCTCTGGACATCGTGACCTCCTATCTGCCAGCCACTTCGGACAGCTCCAAGGGCATGCTCAAAATCAAAGCAGATGGCGCTCAATTTTCGGCAATTGCTGAGAAGCACAAGTTGGAGACGCCTGAAATCAAAGAGAAGTTCCGCAACGCACTGGAAGCTCGAATCCTGGGCCTTGCCAACGACCCCCAAGTGGGGCCAAGTGCCGTTTTACACAGCCTTCACGAACTGGCCGAAGAGTCGGCCGTTGGTTTGACACCAGGTCACTATGAAAAGCCTGTCTTGGACTTGTTCAACGAGTTCCCCGTTGGACTGACCGATCCCAAAATCATCCAAGATGGCAGCTACCAAATCCAGGGCAACCCCAAAGAGGGGGCTCAGACCTTCATTTATTTCAAACGCAACAGTGCTGACAACATTCCCTATGACGCGCAAGGGGCGGTTGATCGACGTCAAGCCGCACTTGGAAATACCGCAAAGGCTGACACCCCGGCGGCCAAGGGCTTATGGGCCAATGCAGAGCAAAAATACCACTTCAGTGTGGACAAGCAAGCGCTTCACAATGGCCAAGCTTGGCCCTTGCTGCATGATCTGCTGACCTCAGAAGAAAACCCCTTTTTGCAGTGGAAGATCGGCAACCCCAATGGGCTTGGTGCATCCGTCAAGAGTGATTTGGATCAATTGAAAAAGGATTTTTTTGAAACCGGCCCGCGACTTGTCAGCGACTCTTCCGGTCAGAAAAAAACCTATCCCCCCATTCCGCAGATGGAGCAAGATCTTGAAAAGGCCAAAAACCTTCAGGGCCTGCGAAAGGACATGGTGATCCAAGGCAGCATGACTCAAGACGATTACAACAAATATGGTCGTGCATTGGCTGCTCAAGAAGCCGAATTGAATTTCGTTCTCGGTGAATTCAAGAAGAAACACGAGGACCTCAGCAGCGATGGTCGTTGTGTGGATGGCGCACAGTTCACGCTCTACACCCAAAACGATCCTGACAAGCCATGGCAAGCGGATGATGTCAAAAAATACACACAGTTTCTAAGCAAGCTGGAAGGCATTCTGACCAATGCAGGGATTGAGCCTGGTCAACTGCCTGAATCGGATGTGGTGGTGCCCGGTCTGCGTTTTGCCACATTCCGAGATGAAGGTATTGGTGATGCGGCTGAAAGAAGCCATGCTGGATTGGACTACCAAAACCCACCTGAATGGCTCAAGCAGCAGTACAGAGACACCGATTTTTTCAAGCTCAGTGCTCAAACCGTGACCCTTGAAAATCCCGCCATCAAGGCTTAAAAACTTCAGGCCGCTCCATCATCAGTCACAGGGTCGATGCAAATGCACCGACCCTGTGAAGAGGGCGAAAAAAGTCATGACGGTGTCAATATCGACCCAAAAGCTTTCGAACATTGACATCGTTTGGGATGACAAATTCAGAAGATGATTCGATCACGCCATCCACTGTTCGAATCGCCTTCAAGTGCACAAATGTGACGGTTTCAGCGGCTGTATAGGTGCCTGTGACCATCAAGGATGAGGGTTGAGTCTTGGCCTTGTTCTCGGCCAGTGTCGATGCATCAGGGGGCATCACCTGTTCACCAGAGCTGTCGCGTGACGGCGCGGTTTCACGCAGGCCCGTATCCATCACACCAAAACCATGGGCGACCATGCTGGATTGAAGTTGCTCCGAAAGCATGCGGCTCAATGCTGTCGACGAGCCTACTTGGTTGGCATCCACCACGGTACCCACCAAAATTGAATGAGCTCGATAAAGTTCAGGAATGCGTTCAACCAGTTTGTGCACAGCCGAACGGACAACTTCGGGCAAGCGCTGAGATTGGGCATCTTGCCAGTTGTGATCTGGCAAAGGTTTGGGGGGGGCGCCACGCAGCACATGACTGGCTTCGAAGGGAGGGAATCGGGCAGAACAGGCAGACAACATGGCTGTCGTCAAAGCCAGTGTGGACATGCCCACAAGACGTTTCAAATTCATAGGAACCACCTTCATTGATCGGATCATGGGCAAACACGCTGGATGTTGCCTTCGCTGTTCATCATTGATTTGCATTTTTTCAAGGGCTCAAGCGGCCTTGCGCATCTTGCGCACAAACTTAGAGCTGGCCAATTCGTCCAAGACCTTGGCTTGAGCACGCGCTTCAATGACCTGCATTTTTTGCCGCTCCGCTTTGATCAAATCCCTCATGGCATCGAGCTTGACCCTTTCCAGGTTCAAGAGACGTTGGGCTTCCAAGGTGGCCATACGTGCAGCTTCCAACGATTTTTCTGCTTCAGTCACCTTGGCTTTGTAATCTTCGACACGAGCCCGCAATTGCGTTTCTTCATAGGTCTTTTCAGCCAAAAATTCACGACTCACCAATCGATTCATGCAATCGGCATAGAGCTGTTCGATCAGACCGGGGAGTTTGCGTTGGTAATCTTCCAGCGCCTGCTTGGCGTTGATCAAAGCCTGTTCAGCTTCGCGCTGCTGTTTTTGCATCATGCGGAAATGCTCTTCCGCCTGGTCCACCCGTTTGATGCGGATCCCCTCAATCTCCCGCAAGGCCCTGATTTCACTCATTGCCGTGACCTTAAGGCATAAAAATCACATGATTGAAATCGTCTCCAGCACGGCGTTGTGTGCGACTTTGTCCTGGAACAGGCATCGTGCTCCAGGCTTTTTCGACCAACTTTCCGAAAAGTCGCAGACGCTGACGCCATTGTTCATCCGGCAAATCCAGGCCAGGTACCCACCAAGTCAATCGATAGAGACTCGCATTGGACGGGTCTTGCACAATGCCACAGGGCAAATGGTGCAATGCGTTGCGATTGAACACCAAAGCCTGTTGCATGAAATCAAGATAGGCGGCCGAAGTGACAGGCACTGGCCATGCTTCAGACGTGACCCGAGCCATGAACGATGGATTGACCTCGTCCACCACAATGTTGACCGAAGCCTGTCCCTCCAACAACAAGCGGTAGCTGGCAAGGGTGCCATCGACGGTTCTATTGAGATCGCGGCGTTGTGCTGTGCGTTTCAGGTAATCGGCAAGTGTAGACATCACTTTATGTTTCTTGCATGAATCTCAGTGACTTCCGGCTCATTTGCTGGAGTTGTCTAAGCGCTTCAACTCGGAGCGCAACGACGCTTGGTCGCGTTGTGCCCGTGCCAAAGCAGGTTCGGCCAGTGCGCCTCCTTGCGCAACTTCCTGCGACAAACGTGAAACGGCTTTATCCGCCCGTTGCAACTCTGCTTCGATGATGCGGCGAGACGCTTGATCACGAAGAGCTTGCCCACTTGAACTGCCAGTCTCAGATCGGTTGTTTGACGGTGGCGATGGGGAAACTGCGGGAGGTGTTCTCAGTGGCGGGGTCAAACCAGAACCCTTGCCTGGCGCATTTTGTGGTTCGCTGCTGCCAAAGGGTGTTCCGGGTGGACGCCATTGAGGATCATTGGGATTCCATTCCTGCGTGTCTTCTTCAGAATCTGAATCTGAGTCTTTGCGCTCCTTCTGGCTTCGACTGGAGGAGCTTTCTTGGTTGGTGTCTTCCTTGGTCGGGGCAAGGGGCACAATCGCTGCTGGCACGGGGACGACCAAAGGCGCCATCGCAGGTGTATTGCTGTCCGAGTTCAATGGACCTTCATTTTTGGGGTTGGGTACATCGATGCTCAAATCCGAACGACGAGGAGTCAAACCACTGCCACGAATCAAATCCGGCACCCGATCCAGAACACGATGGCTGTTGGTGTCGGGACCTTCGGGGCCCAATGGCCCACTGAGCTGAGATGAGTCTTCACCCAGCAGGCGAGGGCGCACCACGTAAATACGAACATATTGTTCAAACTCATCGGTGCGTGAACGTGCCAGTGCTCCGAAGATGGGTAAATCTTGCAAAAACGGAACACCGGAATTGCGGTTAATGCGTTTTCGAACCACCTGACCACCAATGACCAGCGTGTCGCCTCCGCGAACAACCGCCTGAGTTGAAATCTGGTTTTCCAGCGTTCGTGGCAAGTTGTCCACCACAGCACTTGTGCTCGCATCAATCGATCCATCCTGAATGCTGATCAACAGTCGAATGCGCCGGTCATTGCCGGTCTGTCCACCCGTTTGTGCCACCAACGGCGTGACTTTCAGCAGGGTTTCGGCCGTGACACGCGTCAAGGATGCATCTTGGTTGCCTGAAACCTTGACAAAAAAGCTTTGACGGGCAGAGAACGTTGCCTCAAGGTTGTTGAGTGTGACCACGGAGGGCACAGTCAGCACCTCGGTATCACCATTGCTTTCGAGGGCCCTGATATTGGCCAGTAACTGTGCTCCTCGAGAAGCTTGCAAAATCACATTGGCACCGGCCACTGCCGAGCCTCCGGGCAGAAATTGCCGAGTCAGTTGTGAAAAACCATCGGCCGCTTGTGACGCAGCGCTGGGCGATTTGCTGGCCCAACTCAATCCCAAACCAAACTCATCGATTCGAGAAGCCTTGATGTCGATGACAAAAGCATCGAGTTGCACCATGTCTGCGGCTTGGTCCAAAACTTCCACCAATTGACGATAGCTCTCTTGTAAGCTGGCCCGGTCACGAACAATCAAAGCATTCATGCGTGCGTCGGCAATGACCGCAGGTTGATTGGCGGCAATTGCCAATGACACCGGATCCAAGGGACGGTTGGGGGTATACACAATGCTTGAATCTTGCTCACGCCCATTGGCATTTCGACCACCTGCCAATGCGTCCAAACGGGCCACCCGGCTGATGCCGGTACCCGTAGGCGAAGAAAAAGACCCTGCGCCATCATTTTGTGGTGATCCCAAACCAGTGAATTGTCGGAACAAGCTGGCCACACCTGCAATGCGGATCTGGTTCGACCCCACAGTCAGCTGTTTGTCGTCCACATAAGCATTGTTGAGGCGAAACACCATCATGCTCAAGGGTTCGGCGGCGGGAGGCTGTGGACTGGCCAATGGGGGTGCCGTTGCTGTCACCGTTGCCGCAACACCAGGGGTCTGTGATCGAGCAGCCGTCTGAGGAGTGGGCTTGGCCATGGTGCGCTGGACAAAATCGACAATCACCGGGACCCGCAGGGAAGCAATTTGGTTGAGCCAAGCAGGGATGCCGGTGACTTCAATTTCTTTGCGCTTGGCGACAACCCGAATGCTCGAGCCTAGATTTTGAAATTCTTGATTTGCCAACACAGCCACGCGTCTGGCCGCTGAAGACTTGGACGCGGTGAACGTCATGGTGCGAGTCTCGGCGACCGAACTCAAAAAAATGCCTTCCCGTCCAATGGCCCACTCCAACCTGAGTTTGCGGGCCAAATCACGCACAAAAGCCAAACCATTGTTGCCAGCAAACTCGCCTGTCACCAGCATCTCATTGAGACCACCGGTCAGAATCAATCGGATGCCCAGTGCGGATTCAATTTGACGCTGTAACTCGGCAAGTGGTCGGTTATTGCTGGTCATCCGAACCGGCAGTTTTGTCAGATTGGGGAGAACCTCAGAAACATCCCATAAGTTGGGTTGATCTGACGGTGATGCGTTTTGAACTTGCTGAGATGGAACGGGCAATCGTTGCGAAGTGATTTGTCCATCCGATCGTTCTGAAGCCGTGGAATTCTGGGCTGTGCCAATGGCCGGTCCCAAAAGCAGGGCACTGACCAATCCGCATCGACAAAGATGACAGCGAATTTTCTGGATGAAAAAGGCGTGAAAAGGCATCAGAACAATGACAGTGAGTTCAGGACATCCAACAGGATGCATTAGACTAAAGTGTATACGTATTTCGGATGATGTCCACCGGGCCAGGCATCCTCTGCTCATCGGGCAGATTAATTCTTGAAATGCCTCAACAGCTGTGACTCAATGGTGTCAATCACCTCAAGATGGATGAATTCAAAGAGTTCATTGCAAACTTTAGGGGGCCAATTGGGCCCATTGACGTTGCTACTTTGGTATTGCCCATTTTTTGGGCAATCGTTGCAGGAAAAAGTAAAACATGACCGCGATCTCTCTTTCGTCCAATGCTGAAATCCAGTCTTGGGAACTCAACCACCAAAATGCCGACCTCACCGTCAACGGTGTCACATTGGTGGGAAATGAAGCCGCAGCCTATTTGTTTGGGATGGCCCTCAGTGGCATCGACCTCAGTGCTTTCGGCAGCTTGGGACAAGACCGCTTTTACCGCACCGATGCGGTGCTCGAATTCCCGCCCGGCAGCGGTCAACGCGTTTCGTTGACGGAAATCAGCGACGCCCTGCGTTACAAATACAGCATCGACCCCTTGGTTGAGTTTTCCAGCAACCTGGGTTTGGCTGGCTACAACCTGGCCGATGTCAACAGCATCCTCTCGTCTCTCAATGCCGAATTCAAGGGCCGTTTTGAACTGGCGCTGCTCAACCGCACCGAAGACGGTGCTCAAACCGTTTTTATCTCTCAGCCCACCGTGGCTGCCAGTTTGCAAGACTTGCTGACCGACCCAGGACGCAAGGCCTTGGTCGATTTGGCCAAAAGTCTTCGCGCCACCATCCTGTCCAGCACCAACCTGCAGCAAAAACTCAACCCTTTGCTGGGCATTGACCTGAACGAAGCTGTTTTTCCAGGCGCAAGCAACGGCAGTACGGCCAGCTTGAACCAGCTGCTCGAAACATTCAATCAAGCCATTGGGGGCGATTTGCAAACCCTCATGCCTGACCTGTTTGCCGACGGCAAGCTGCATTTGAATGACTTCAATGTGCTGCTGGCCGCAGCCCGTGAGGCCGTGCCCGCCGAAGCCGTCAACCTTGCTGAGCTGTCGCTCGATCTGATCCGGGTCACCCAAGGCAGCCAAATCTTCACGGGCAAGCAGGCCTTGGCCATGCTGACGGCCAAGACCTTGGCCACACTCGACATTGAAAAACGCACAGGCTTGAGCATCAGCGAGGCCCCTGTCATTGGTCTGGATGACCAGGTTTTCACCAACCCCCTGATCAGTGGCCAAAAATTATCCTTGGGCCAGTTGATCGAGCGCATGCAACAAAACACGGGTTATGACCCTCTGGCGCACCTTCAGCCTCGACCCAATCAGTGGACCTTGGAAGACGTCAATGCCCTGATCGACGGCATCAACACCGCGCTGCAGCCCAGCACCGCGGTCAGCCTGCTGAGCTTCAACTTTGTCAACGCAGACGGTTTGGCCATCACGGCGCAGCAGGCCTACGCCTACAACCTGCTCAGGGCTTTGAACAGTGCGGGGTCATCCAGTGCCTTGTCGGGCGTCTGGTCCACTTATGCCAATGCTGCCAACGGCACCAGCAGCCATTACACCGGCACCACGGTCAATCTTTCGGACCTGCAAACCTTCAACAACGCGGTCACTGGGAACGCCGCTTGGACACTCCCCAACGCGTGGACACTCAGTGGCAGTACCCGGGCCTTGACGGGCGAGTCGCCTTTGTTGAGCGATGGTGCCAATTCCCCCACCGTGTTTTTGACCCGGGCACAAGCACTGGCTGTGCTGTCCACTTTGCCGAACGGCAGCATCGTCTATGCCGGAGATGACAACGGTGACGTTTGTCAAATCGCCAAACAGCTCTCAGGCACGATCACAGAACGCAATTTCGGCACGTCAAGTGCTTTACGGGAAACCCTTGCCAATCAGTGGGGATTTTTCACCATTCCTGGCTATGGACCCTCCGACCCAGATCCAGGGGTGCGAACCGGTCTGAACATCCGCACCAGCAGCCCAGAAGTTTTGAAAGCCGGCATGGCCATGCTGGTTGGGCAAGCCACTACAAGTGGTTATTACAACCATTTAAACCCATTGACTGAGTTCCCTTACCCAGCACCCGCTGTTCAGTATGGTTTTTTTGGTCTCTCATTCAATCCAGGCTTTACCCCTACATCCTTCAATCCGCCTTACCAATTGACCCGTGGTCAAAATCTGGACGCCCAGCTGTTTGAGTACCCCTCAGGCGCTGGTCAGCGCTTGAGTTTGCGCGAGTTGTCGGCCGCCTTGGCACAAGACTTCAGAGGCTCGGCTGCTGCGGGTGCGCACAACGGGGCCCTCAGCCTCGAAGACTGGTTCATGGGTTACGGCTCGTCCTACAGCGGCCAAGACGCTACGGGCTTTCCCACGGGTTATGGCGACGTGTTTGCGGCAGCGGGCGAATACTTCAACGCCAACGGCGGCACCGCAGCTGGGCCGCAGGTCGTGGGCGTGGGCACCTTTTCGGACCCCACCAAAACCACCCCTGTCACCGAGTGGTCCATCAAAGCCGCCATGCTGGGTCTGTACTGGGCCAATCCGGCCAGCAGCACCGACGATTACATCACCCCGGTGGTGGCCAACAACTACCAACTGGGCGCCGTGGCCAGTGCCGCCAAAACCGCCAGCACTTTGGTGGGTGGGGTCAATACCACCTATGCCACGATCACCCGCACTTTCAACAGCTATTCCACACTGACGCTGGACAAGTTGCGGGCCAATCTCGCGACCGCAGCCGACAAGCCTGCGTACATGGATGACCTGGCCGAACTTCGACGCCAGATCGGTTCTTTGAGCACCCACAGCTCAGCAAGCTTGGACATGGGGTCCTCGCGCGTGGAAATGGTGGGCAGCCTAGAGGTGGCCACGGCGCTGCAAGCAGGTGTGCTGGCCAACAGCGGACTGCTCGCTCGCCTGTCTTTTGACGCGCCCATTGGCTTGGATGAACCGCTTTGGCAAGACAACCAAGGCCAAGTCCAGACCCTGCGCGAACTGCTCGCCAGTGCCAATATCCTCAATCAGGTGCTCAGTGCACTGCCCCGCTTGAGCACCAACGGGCTCGACTTTGATGGCTTCAACCGATTGCTGGCCACCGCTCGCCGGCTCAACCCCGAGGTTCCTCGGCAACTCGAATGGGTGCAGCCTTGGTTTCAGCCCTATGTCACCGCCAACCAAAGTTTCCAAGGCGGCAACGCCATGCTGCTGCGATTGGCCGACAGTCTGTTTGCGCAAGTGGGCCAGCGCACTTACCAAAACAAACCCTTGGTCAGCACCGAACGCGTGTTTGTGGATCCGACCGATGCCAGCGGACAGCGTCAACTCTCCATCGATGACATCAGCCAACTGCTCAGCCGACTCTTGGGCGTCAATCCCTTGCCACGGCGCGATACTTGGTATGCACAAGACATCGAACAAGCTGTCAAAGACCTGTATGCGGGTGTTCAACCCGCCATTGCCGCGCCAGGCCGTGCCAGTTCTGCTGCCATCACCTCTGCCGAATTGGTGAGCTTTGTCAACGCCTTGGTGCCCGCCAACGGGGCCACATTCGGTCCAGATACCTTCAATGCGTCTGATGCCCTGTTCAGCCACACCGTCAATGGGGTCACCCGCAGCCGCAGCTTGAACGAGCTGCTGCAGACTTTCAGTGCCCAGTCCTACAAAGACCTGGCCCCACGCCTGCAGGCGCTGGGCATCTTGCGCGATGGTGAGACGGTGCAACTGCGAGGCCTCAATGCCTTGCGCACCTGGGTAGCTTCTGCCCAGCCAGGTCAAGTCACCAGCGCGGCACTGCCCGTCACCGGCACAGCCACAGCTGTCGATGCCAGCGTTGACTACGCCAGCGTGCTGGCCGCCAACCAGGACGAGGCCTGGGGCCTGGGCGCACTGCAGCGCCTGATGGCCGAATGGGCCTTGGTGCCCGACGCTGACCGCGGTCGCGAATGGTCGCGCTGGCAAATGCGTTTTCAGGCGCTGTTGGCCGACCTGGACGACAGTGTGGGCGGCTTGGCCGGACTGGGACTGGACAGCGGCACACAAGCGGCCTTGCGCACCCTGACCACCAGCGACACAGCACCCGAGTTTTTCCCTCAGGGCGCGGCCATTCAAAGCTGGCTGGGCACGCTCCAGACCCGCCTGGCAGCGGCCTTGGTCACGGTCAAGCAGGACCTTCGCAACCTGAGCCTGTCCATCAACAACCCAGCTTATGCGTCAGTCCGCAACGACATGGCGCAGCGCTTGGCCACCTTGGAGCAACAGGTGCTCGAGCTGCAGCAGGGCAGTGACATCGTCAGCCGTCTCAAATCCGCAGGCAACACGCTGGGTGCCTTCCAGGCTGCATTGGCTGCCGAGCAAAACGGCCAGCGCCCTGATGTGCTGGCCTGGCTCGCCCGTTTTGACATTCCTGCAAGCGACCTTGGCAGTGCCAGTTTCCGCACCAGCACGGGTGGTTTGGATGCTTTTGACCTGACGGCCTGGATCAATCAAGCATCGGACGCCCCTTTTACCAGCGAAGAATCTGTGGCCACACTGGCCGCAGCGGAAGCGGACTGGCAAACCACCGCAGCGACCTGGAACGATTGGCTTGGCGATCTCTACTCGTCCCGCTTGCCTGCGCTGCGCAGCAGCCTCACGGCCGACCTGCAACTGCAGCAGGCCTACAAAGCCGTGGACCCCAACAACGCCGTGTGGGACCAAAACATCACCCGCATCCAAGCGCAATTGACGCGAACCCAGGCTCTGCTGGAAACCATACCGGCCCTGCGCACCGCGATGTTGGCTTCGCCCGACGACCTGCGCACCGCCATGCAGTCCGCTCAAACCCGATTGGGCGTGACCGACATCTTGGCCGAATTGGCGTACTACGACGTTCCAGGCGCAGATCTGACCAGTCCCACCCACACCTTGCCGCCAGTCACTTACTTTGATGCAGATGCTTTTTGGGCCTATGAACGCCAAGGTGCTGCGGGCTCGACGGGCTATCCGAAGCAAGAGATCCAATTGGCCACGCAGCCCAATACCACTTGGCTCACGGCCACAAGACCCGTGCTGGACTGGGTGGAAGATGCACACACCCGGATGCAAGGCGTGCTGGCCCAAGTCAATAGCGCCATTTCTCGACTGACCGCGAGGTGGGAAGAACCCGCCACCAGCAACGCTGACCGTCTGAGCTTGGCGTCGGCCATTGACGCATACCGCCAGTTCAGAATCGAACAACAAACACGGATGGCTGTTGCAGAACGCCTGCTGGCTGCACAAAACGATGCCGTGGCACTCGACACGGCGCTGACGGAACTGCAGACGTCCACTGGTGGACCCGTGCTCAGTGCTTTGGCCAGCTACAGCTTTGATCCGGCCAGCATTTCGGGCACAGGCAAGGATGTGGTCAGCGTGGCCGGCGTCAGTTGTCCAGACCTGACTGCGGCTGCGGCTGCTGTCCAACCCGCATATGCCAACGACAGCGTTTTGAGCGACGCTTTTTCGGCCTGGAACACAGCCATGCCCAATTGGCGCAGTTGGATGACCGCCCTCACCAGCCGCACAGCTGCCGTTGTTTCCGACCTCGGCGTCAGTCTGGCCACTTTGCAGCTGCAGCGCTCTCAAGTGGGCAACACAGCTGCAGAAAATCAGGCCATCGACCAAGCACTTTGGCGCATCCAAACGCGTTTGGCGCAATTCACAGCGGTCAAGGACAGCGTCGCCCGTTTGCAAGAGCTGTGCCATCAACCCGCCGCTTTTAATGCAGCCGTGCCGCGCGAAGTACAAGAACTTGCCCGCTATGCCGACGATCTGCCAAAAGGTCAGACAGGCATCAGCGACTTGTTTAACTTCCTCAGTTACTTCGATGTGGATGCCATGGAGCGCATGAACAGGCGTACCACTGTACCCGTCACAGTCGAGCGCTTCGACTTGACCAGCTGGCTCAGTGCCTATCCCCAAGGCCATACACCCCGAAACACGGATGATTTGGCCACAGCCTTTGGCAACTGGGACAGCCGGGCCAGCTATCGCAGCTGGTTGACCGAGGTCTCCACGCAAGTCAACGCCACCCGTGACATCTTGCAAGCAGACCGCGGTCGCCTGTACCAAGCCCTTGCAGCTGATGGCAACGACGACGCCGCTGTGCAAACGCTGATCAACCACGTCATTGCTGACCAGCAACGCCTGAGTCCAGTGTTTGCCGCCTTGGACAGACTGCGTTTTGCGCCCGACACCGCCGCAGGTTTTGCCGCCGCCGTCACCGCTGCCAAAACAGCGGCTGGTCTGTCCCCAAGCACCGACCTTTTCGATTGGCTGTCGGGTTTCAATGTGCCCACCGACAGACTTTTGAAACCAGATCTGCGGCGGGGTGCAGCAGCCATCGAAAGTTTTGATCTGACAGCCTGGCAGACAAGCCAAGCTGGCGCAGCGGCCTACACCGACAGCACCATCGGCACCTCCAACCCCGCATCATGGGTACAAGCGCTGGACAGCATCAACACCCGTGCTGCTGTGGTTGAGCAGGCCCTCACCCAAGCTCAAATCCGCACCGGCTGGACTTCGACCAACGCGGCCAATACCGCATTGGCCGCCGCCATGGCAGCCACCCCCGCCATCGTTTCCCAGTCGGCCAGGGCCTCCACGCTGGCGCTGGCCGTGGCGGCCGCAGACCGACTGCAGCAGGCCACCACCGATGTTTTGCGCAGCCCCTTGGTCGATGCCGAGGGCAAGCTGCGCAGCCGCAGCCTGGAACAAGGCGACGACGGTCGTTTCTATTACGACAGCCAAGCTGTGCTCGTGCGCGTGGGGCGCATGCTCGCCAGCCTACCGATTGAACACCCCATCGTCAGCCCCAGTCAGGCTGTTTTCACCGATCCCATGTGGGGCAATCGTCGCCTGAGCCTGGCGGACATCATGAGTTGGTGCCGCGAAGCCGCCGGTTTTGACCCGTTGACCCTGGCCGATCCGGCCAACCAACGTGCCAGTTGGACCCGGGCCGAACTCAACTTTCTCGTTGACGGCATCAACCAGCAACTGCGCTCCGACGCCACACAGCCCGTGCTGACCTGGCAAGGCACAGCGGCCCATGTGCTCGTCTCCAGTGCCACCCCAGCAGCTGGTCAGCAGGCCGCACAGATCAGTCAAGCCGAATTCCAGAACCTGTTGCATGCGCAAATTTTGGGCAGCGATCTGTCGCAAACCGTGGTCGAAACCGAGTTGCGCGACGAACTGGTCGGCGTGATCAACTTGCTCGGGCAGATGGACAGCGGCGACTTTGCCCTGGCCGCGTCCACAGGCGGCAACACCGACGCCATTGACACCTTGCTTCAGGAATTGGCGGCCTATGACGACGTCCTGACCGATCCGACACGCCGTACTCAAGCGCTGACGGCTTTGAAAGATGTCGTTGCTGTGATCGACGCCCCACAAGGCATGGCTGTGGTGCGCAACCAGCTCGACAGCCTCCTGACCCGGGCCACCACCCTGCTCAGCAAAGGCAACGCGGCATCGCCCAACGCGGCAGAGGCCGATCTGGCCTTGGTCGACTTGGCCATCAACAGCATCAACACCTTGAGCCGTGCTGCCGAATCGGGGGCCACCCCCCTGCAGACGGCCATCGCCAAACTGAATGTGAGCCTCAACGCCACCTCCATCAATGGCACCACCTTGTTCGTGACCGATGTGTTCTCGTGGTTACAACGTTTTGACGTACCCACCGACACAAGCTGGAGCCAGTGGACCACATCCACGCCACCTTTGGCGGGTGCCAACACCAGTTTGAACACCGAAGCCGCCGTCCATGCCATGGCCATCAACGCCAGCCCGTCCAACGGCATAGAGGCCACACGCCAGCTGCTCCAGCGCATGCTCACGGCGCAAGGCAACAGCTTGGGCGTGAGCGATTGGCTCGACATCATCCTTCGCCAGCTGACGGGGACGAATGTCAGCAATGTCAGCGATGCCATCAATGGCATCAGCCCCTTTCTCACCCATCTTCAAGACCTCAAGACCAGCGCACTCCGTTTGCAGGGCTATTACAGCGAGCGCGAAGCGGTTTACAGCCGCATGGCCAACCCCAGCTTGTCCAGCGCCATCCCGGCTGGCCTCAGTGGCATCAGCGACCCGGCGCTGGCCACCAGCGTCACATCGGTGGCCAACAGTTTGCTGAGCACTTACAACGCTGCTGGTGCGACCCTGCCCAATTTGAGCGCCACCCTGACCACCGCTGCGGCTGGCATCACACCTGCCGTCACTGTGGCCAACATCGGCCAATGGGCTCAAGCTGTCTTTGGCACCGGCAGCGCTCTGAGCGCCGCACTCAACCGCAGCGAAGTACAAACCTGGCTCACCCAGCTGACCACCAGAACCCAAGGTCTGCAGGACTTCTACACCGCCCGCGCCGCCGAAGCAACCGCCCGCGTGCAAACCTATGCCGCAGCAGCCGGGGCCTATGATTTGGACCCATCGTCAACCGCCAACAACAACCGCCTCACCAGCCTCAACACACTGGTGACGGCATTGACCAGTACGATTGACGGCAACAATTGGGTCACTCAACCCAGCCAAAATTTGGCCACTTGGCTCGACACAAACGCTGGCGTCAACACCACACGCAGTCAGCTGCGCGAATGGTGTCTGGCCGTGTTGGGGAGCACCAGCAAATTCGCCAATGCGGTTCCAGCCAGCGGTGGGAGCGCTGTGGCTCAAAGTGCTTGGCAAGACGCTTTGACCGAAATCACCGCACTTCGAGATGGGCTGCAGCTGACGCTGGACGCCATGGTCCCAGCCCATTTGAAGTCCCTGGACACTTTGCTCAAGCAGCCCTACTTCGACAGTTATTCATCGGGGGTCAACCTGGACTGGACCACCATTGAAGCCACCGGCCTCAGTGTCCCTCTACTGCGCAGCTGGGCCAGTGCCCTGTTCGGACCGAGCAGTGCACTGGTCACAGTCATTGACCAAGGCAATTCGGAAAAACCAAGTTTTGTGACGCAAACTGAATGGTTGGACGCCACACGTCAGCTCAAAGAGTTGATGGACTGGATGCCCTCTCGAGGCCAACTGGCCAGTGCTTGGACCACCGCCAAAGCCTCGGTCACCTCTGCGCAGGCAGCGCTGCGCGAAGTGCAGGCTGGCCAAGCGGCACTGCAAAGGCTGAACACCGCCGCCGCCACATCGGGCGCAGCACTGGCAACTCAATGGCAGACCCTCAGCACTGCCGCTGTGGCCGGCACTTTGGGTCAGACCTTGACCGGGACCACCCCAGCAGCCTACACCGGTAGCCTGCAAGAATGGCTGCGCCGTTTTGACGTTCCTGCAGCATCCTTGACCGCCCAAAGTGTGACCCAGCTGAGTGTGAAGTACAACAACTATGGCAACGGCACGACGCCCGACTCCAAAGACACCACGGTCACCCTCAACCTCACCGCCGACGCACTTGGCCAGTCGCGAACCAGCTCCTTCACCGGCAGCCCCCCCGGGCTGAGCATCTACCAAGTGGTGCAAAAGGCGATGGTTGAAGCCGAACTCAACACATCGCCTTATCGCTTCGACTTTTTCGACAACAACGACTGGACCGCGTGGCAAACAGCCAAGACCGGTGCCGCTCTCGGTTTCACCGATGCCCAGGTCAGTGCGCGTTTGACGGGCGGCCCATCCGCCAGCATCGATTGGGTCCGTGCCCTGCAAGAGCTGCAACAACTGCCCGCCTTTGTCGAAATGGCCGCCCAAAGCGGCGTGGCCCAGGCCTTGGCTGCTGCCGCTGGCAGCGCCACCCAACAGTCCGCCCGAGTGAGCGACGGTTTGACGGCCATCAATGCCTTGCTCAGCGCCGCCCAAAACGGGACCAACGCACTGGCTGCCAAGATCACTGAACTCAAAAATACCTATGCCAGCCAAATCGGTGCGGGGGGTGACCTGTTCACCTGGCTGCGTGGTTTTGACGTCCCAGCCGACCAACTGACCTCACCTGTGCCCAACTCGGTCACCCTCAGCACCCGCGTATACAGCGGTGACACCGACGTCACGGGCACCTTGCGTACCGAGACCCGCCATTTCAACCCCAACGGTGCCGTGCTCGGAGGCTTGCCCACTGGCACCGGCTTGACCGGCGCTCTGCCTGGCTTGAGCGAATACGAACTCGGCCTGTCTTCGCTCATTGACACCCTGGTCAACGACACCAGCGATTTCTTTGACGGTGCGCAGTGGACCAGCTGGCGAGCCAACCCCACAGGTGCACGCCCGGGCTATACCGATGCCCAGGTCAACACCTTGATTTCAGTAGGCTTCAGCAACGACACGGCCAATCTCATCCGGACCCAAGCCAACACCCTCGTCGGCAAAATGGAAAGTCTGGTGGCCTTGCAAAGCGGCACGAGCTCAGCTGCATTGGCCGTAGCGACCCAAACCGTCAATGTTTTGGGCATGCCTTTGTCGGACCCGACACGCCGGGCCGAGCTCTTGCGCTCACTGAACGACCTCAAATTGTTACTCGACAACAACACAGTCGACACCAACCTCAGCCAGGTGCAGCGCAACCTGTCGCTGCAGCAGCAGCTGGCTGTCATGAACACGCAGTGGGGCGTGACCGATGTGCTGTCCAACCTCACCAGCGGCCGTTTGACATCGGCCAACCTGGGCGGGCTGGCCGAAGTGCGGGCCTACCTGACCGAGACCAAAACCACGGCAGAAAACCTGCGCACCTTTTATGACGCGCGGTTGAGCGAAGCGGGTGCCCGCAAATCAGCCTACGAAAAAGTCAGCCCGGCCTACAGCTTCAGGGCCAGTGATGCCACACGCAATGCCAATGTGCTGGCCAACCTCGAAAGAGGGTTGGCGTCGATGCAAACCACGTACGAAGCCAGTAATGCCGCTAACAGCTGGCCCACCTACTATATGGTCGCTATCTTTCACAACGGTTCTTTGCACAACACAGGCAATGCCAATACGGTGCATTGGGACGACGTTTCTTCTTGGGCCAACAAACTGGGCATAGACACCTCCAACTACCTGACCAAAGACCTGATGACGGCCAACAATGCGCCCATCACCCAGGCCCAATGGAAAGCCACCATGGTGGCGCTGCAGCAGGTCATTGGCAGCATGCGCACCAGCATGGGCCGTTACAGCGGCGAAAAATTCGACCGCCTCGAATCGATTTATGCTGGTTTGCGAGACCAAGGCTTTGTGGCCAACTTCAGCCAACAGGTCAACAGTTTTGGCTACTCCCTGTCGCCCAGCGACCCCACAGCCTCGACCACCACCAACCTGCGACCTTCTACGCAGCGCATTGACGCCGCCGAACTGAGCACCTTGGCGGTGGGCCTGTTTGGCACCGACAGCCGCATCAAGGTTGCCATCGATGCGGGCAGCAACTGCACCCAGGCCCAATGGCAGGCCGCACTGCAGGAATTCAATGACCTGTTCGTCCTGCTCAAGACCCGCAACCAACTGCAGGCAGCCTGGGAAACCGAGCAAGCGCTGGAGCATGCGGCCTACCACAGCCGTGAAGAAATCACGGCCGGCCTGAGCGCCATGACCAGCCTGATCACCGCCACCAACACCTCGGCCAGCGCCTTTCAATCGGCCCTGACCAGCGTGGGCACGGCCCAGCAGGCTTGGAAGAAGGGCCAGGACGTCATGACCTGGCTGCGAAGTTACGACGTGGACCCGACGCTCCTCACCTACGGCAGCCAAAGCAGCCTGGCCACCAGCTACGCCCAATACGCTAACAACTCGGCGCTCGACCCCACCATGTCGACTTGGACGAGTGCCAGCGTCAACTGGGGCAATGCCAGCATGGGACTGGGCGTGCCCAGCACCTTGCCCACGGGGGCCAGCGCAGCACTGGACACAGCCAACCTGGCCATCAAAGCCGCTGTCGAAGCTGAGTTGCGCGGCGACTACCACTTTTTTGACTGGACCCGCTGGAAGCTGGGCAGTGTGGACGAAGCCGATCTGGCGGGCATGAACCGCGCCGACACCGCACGCTTGTACACCACGCTGGAGAGCACCCGTATCTCTGCCGAACGGCTGGAAGACCATTACACCGACCGCCTGAACGAAGCCCAAGACCGGGTCACGGCCTTCCAGAACATGGTGCCGGGTTACGACTTCAGCGAGCCGGCAGTCAACACCGGGCACTTGGCCTTGCTGGATGCTTTGGTTACCGACATGACCACCGTTTCAACAGCAGCCCCCTACACATCGAACGAATTCAAATACTATGTTTTCAGCCGTGTGTATTACGCTCAGGGCGCGGTCGTATGGGGTCCCAATCCACAACCCACTCGAGCGCATCCCATCGACACGGGCATGTTCATTGATTGGTCGGACAAACTGTTTGGCGCTGACAGCCAACTGTCGCAAATGCTCCGCATCAGCTGGATCAACCCCAGCAAAGTGCAATGGGATGCAGCCCTGGAACAAATCGAGCAACTGCGCGGGACTTTGCGTGCAGCGGTGGAGGCCAACGCCGCGGCGCCCGTCGATCCCAACCTTCCCAACCCTTCCGACCCTTTCACTGCGCAGGCCGATGGCATCGCCAACCTGATCACCGACCTCGAAGTCGCCCCGGCCAGCCTCCGGACGCTCTTTGACGCTGCCGGCAGCACGGCCCGGTATGGGATGTCATTGTCAAATTTAAACAATTTGTCGAGTAAATTAATTGGATCTGGTTATCTTTCGGATTACTCACTTGTTGGTCAAGCCGCCCACTATGTCATCGGCGATAGTTTTGGTGTGCGATCCTCAGTGATTGCACAACTGCGCCAAATCGAGGCTGAACTGCGCGTCCCCGATCAATTGGCCAGTTTGCAAAGCACCATCATGGGGCTCAATGATCGCTTGTGGCCATGGTCGACACCTCAAAACTTGGCCTCAACGGTAACCGATGCACAAGGTAACGCGCAATTGCTGCAAATGGCCATCGGCCTCAACGGCAGCAACTCCAAAATCAAGTTGGCTTGGAATGCCGGTTCAGCGGTCACGCAAAGTCAGTGGACCGATGCCGTTCTTGAGGCCAGAGACCTGCTGTCTCACCTCAAGGCCTTGGCGCAACTGGGCACTGCCCGCACCCGTGCCCTGGATGACGCCGCCACAGCGCAAACCGCTTTGACTGAAGTTTCTGCCGCACGCACCGCGATCGGCACACTCAGCACGGCCGCCTACGCTGTGACAAACGCCACGGCAGGAACAGCGGCCGAAACCAATGCGCTGACGGCGTTGCAGGCCGCTTTCAATGCCGTCACCACGCCAAGTGGTCAAGACGTCATGGACTGGCTACGCAACTTCCAGGTCAATGCCAGCAGTCTGACCTACTCCGATCCCAATCGCTTATCGATCACATCCCATACCAAAGGATCTCCCGGTGCAGCTCGGTGGGAGTTGACATCCACTTCCCCGGCGTCCACGGCCTGGGTCTCGTGGGACGACCTGCTCATGGGCATTCCCCGAGGCACACGCCCCAACCCTTATTCTTTACAACCCACATTCCGCTCAGCGCAGATCGCCGCCATCGAGGCCCAAGTGGCCAACCGCTTCACCAGCTTCGACTGGGCTGCCTGGAAAGCCAGCGTGGCCGCCTACACGCCAACGGCGGGCACAGCACTGCAAGGCGCCAGCACCGGCTACACCAACACCACCGTTCAGGCGGCTGCCGACCGCGACTTGAGCACCAACGGTTGGAGCAGCTTGGGCACGTCACTCGGCACCGCCATCGATGCTGTTGAAAAACTCCAAGCCCCCGACGTGCTGGTGGTGCCCAACGGCGTGACCGACATCACCCTGCGCAATTTGGACGAACCCGATGACTTGGCCGCTTACGGTGGCCTGGTGGCCGACGTGACCCGGCGTGACGCCGTGCAATCGGCCGTGAGCAGTTTGGTTGACAGCCTGCAGGCCAACGCTGACCTCAGCACCGACCAGCAAATCAGTCGCCTCTCAGCCCAATTGGGACACTTGCAGGACAGTTTGGAAGTCGACGACCTGTTGGCCGAACTCACCCAGGGCGTGTACAGCACCGACAACCTGACCGGCTCATTGACTGGGGTGACCCAGTACCTCAACACTTTGACCACCAATGCCACGGGCCTGCAAACCTTCATGACTCTGCGTCAGACCGAGGCACAGACTCGTGTGGACGCTTATGCCCGGACGGCTGGCGCTTACGACACCAGCATGACCGTGACCAATGGCGTGGTGGTGCCCAGCAACGATGCTCTGGGCCAGGCACTCAGCCAGCTCTACACCGCCCTCAAAACCCGGGTGGCCAACGTGGCCAGCAGTGGCATCCACTTGGCCGAAGCCATCAAAACCGAGGCGGTGTATGCCGCAGGGCAATACGGCAACGAAGCCCGCAAACGCGATGTGCCCATCACCCCTGAAATGCTGAGAGATTGGTGTGTGACCAAGTACGGCAACAACAGTTCCTTCAAGCAATTGCTGGATCTGGGTGCCTTGAGCACCAACGCCACACTGGCCCAATCGGCGCTCAACGAAGTCAAAGGGGTTTTGTTCGATGGCGGCTACCGAACCGTCACTTTGGCCAACGATCCCAATACCCTGCGGGCCAATCAGCTCGACGCCTTGGCCAATGCCATGGGCAACAGTGGCAACTTGCGCACCGCCGTGGTACTGGGCACCCATGGCTTTGACGCCGCCACACTGAGCACCTGGGCCACCAACCTGTTTGGCCCCAACAGCAAAGTCAAGGCCGCATACGATGCCAATGGGACCACCTCGGGCACCAACTGGACAGACGCTGTGGAAGAAGTGCGTCAACTGGCACGCGACATTCGCGTGACGCAGCTGGCCAGCAATACCGCTTTCATTGACCAATTGCAAAGTACTTATAACGGTCTTAGTGCGCTTTATACCTCTTACAACTGGGTCACCTACACCAGCGCACCGGATAGGGATGTGGGCCTCAACCGCAGCACAGATCCTCAGCGGTTTGGTGACTGGACACAAACACGTGACACCGGCAAGACGATCTACGATTTCACCGAAAACTATCGAAATTTTGCAGGTGACTGGGCGAGCCTGAATACAGGCAGCACGGCCATCAGCAGCAGCACAGCCAGCATGCTGAGTCAGTGGCTCTCGTTGCCGGCCAGCGCGGGCTTGATCAAGTCCGCTTTGCAGGGCGCTACCGACGACGGCACGGTCACCTACGGCAATGCGTTGAAGGAACTCAACCAATTGATCGTGCAAATCAAGCAACGCTCCAACCTCATGCCGGCGGTGTATTCGGCGCGTCAAGCTCTGGCCGATGCGCAGCAACCGCAGGCTGAAGTCACCCAAGCCATCAGCACTTTGAATGCCTTGAAAACGGCGGCGGCCACGGGCTCCGGTGCTTTGGTTGCGGCCATCAATGCTGCCAGGGCCACGGCCGCGGTCACGCAATACCGTGGTACGGCCGATCTGTTCGCTTGGTTGCGCAGTTTTGATGTCGATCCCAGATTGCTCTGGACCAATACCCTGAGCGCCCCTCTGAATTGGCAAGAAGACCATTACACCCCCAGCAACTACGTGGTGCCAGTAGATGGTGCTTACACCGGCACTTGGCCTAATTTGGCCAAGTACACAAGGACGGCAGTCACATACCTTGATTGGTGGTCGGGCGGAGGCCAAAATGGCAATCCAGCATTGTGGGACTATGCAAGCGAACACAACATGTCGCTGCAAGATGTCAACAACACTTTTTTTAACGGCTGGTCAAGTTATTCCCTGATCAGCATCACGGGCTACAGATACAGCAACCCCGTCAATTACGCTTACACCCAAACCATTCCGTTGACGGCCACCACCAACAATGGCCAATGGACACCCGATTGGTCAGGCACAGGGTTAGATGGCAACAGCAGCGCCAGCTTCACTTGGGGACTGCTTGGTCACAACGGTAATCAGTACATCGGCGTCTCTCCATGGCGCACACGCTTGGCATCGTTGTACAAAGCCGAAGCCAATGGCCAGTACGACAGCTTCAGCTGGCGGCAATGGAAGGCAGGATCTGCTCAGACCCAAAGCGGCAGCTATGTGGCGGCGTATGCGCAAGCACAAACGGCGCGAACCGACCCATCTGTTCTGCTGTCCAGTGGCATGACGACCGGTGACTTGTTGACCATCCAAGGCCAGTTGTCTGGCTTGCTGGCCTTGCTCAGCCAATGCCGCAGCTTGTCCGATGTGATCAAAGCCGCACAAACCGACAGTGGCATCAACCTCATGGGCTTGCTGCAACAGTTGGGCATTGTGGTGGACGGGCAATATGCCTCAAGGGACGGCCTGAACAAATTGCTGGAGGTCTTGCGCAAGGAAATGCCCGAGCGCATCACGGCCGACACGGTCGACGCCTTGGCCGGGGCCACCGAATCCACCCGCTCCCGCACCCTGGCCGAGTTCCAGGCCGCTGTCAGTGTGACGCAGCAGCGCGAAAACGCCTTGCAAAAGCTGCAAGACCACCTCGACAGCTGGAACAACTACACCACGCTGTACGAGCGCCGCACCCACTGGACACAGTGGCTGGCCGAGTTGCAGACCTTGGCCACCAGCAGCCGTGCCCAGGTGGGTGAGCTGGGCTTGGACGTGGACGCCTTGATGGCCACCCTGCGGGCTGACACCACCTACACCCAGGCCGCAGCCAATACGCTCGACAGCTATGTGCCGCACCTGAGTTTCTTCACCCAAGTGCGTTGGCGCACCGAGCAATTGCTCGACCATTGGTTTGACCTGTGGGACACGCTGGAGAACCAGCGTGAGCAATATGCGTATTTCCGCGATGCAAAGGACTCTGTGACCAATCAGCTGGTCAACAGTGCTGAGAACATCGCGGCAGCCAAGGTACAAATTGCGGCGATCGATGCGCTTCAAGCCAAGATCGAGGCCAATCGCCAAGCCACCGTGCAGGTCAACCAGGCGGTCAACCAGTTCCTGACCATTGTGCCGCCCAGTGCCACGCCTGCCGCCATCACCGGAGAAAAGCTCGAACTGCTGCAACAAGCGGTGGCCGACTTCAAACAGCAAATTGGCGGCCAGGATGTGATGGCCTACCTGCACGACTTTTCTGTGCCGCTCAGCGCTTGGCAAGGTCACAGCAACACCACCACCAAGGACAACTACACCTTCAACTCACTGGGTGGCTCCGCGGCTGACAACGTGGCCAATGGTCCGGTGCGTTACGTGGCAAGCCTTTCGCCCAGCGTCTTCAGTTTTGAAAAATGGCTGAACACCAGCAACCCGCAAGGGACAGCGGCCACCAGTTTGAGTGTGGAGGACACCATCACCGACCAGTTTGCCTATGTGACCGGTTTGTTGACCAATGCCTCCAAAACCGACACCAGCTTGCTCAACTTGGGCAAGATCCCGTCGGACGAAACATGGACCGAGGTGACCCAGAAGCTGGGCACTGCCCGAACGGTGGCCCGCAATGCCTTGCTGCAAGCGCAGGCTCAACTCAAGCTCGACTACACCGATATTGGAGCGGCCCTGTCAGGCCTGCGCAAAGTGCAGGTGCCGGGGGGGTATGACGGCTACTGGTACCAAATGGCGCTGGCCCTGCAGTCGCTGCAGTCGACCGACTTGCCAGCCAACGGTGTCACCGCTACGGCCGCGGTGCTCGAGTACCCGCCTGGCAGTGGCGAGCGGGTGTCGCTCCAAAGTTTGCTCGACAACTTGCAGACGCAGGCAGACACTGACCCGCAACGCACCGTGTTGGCCCAAAAGCTGTTGGATGTGCTGCAGGACGACCCTAGCGCGAATCTGGGTACCAACGCCACCCTGTTGGCCCAGGCCAAATTGCTGGACACGGGCCTGATCAGCCGCTTTGAGAACACCACCAACCTCAGCAACTTTGCGGGGGCCTTGGTCACAGCCTTTGGTGCCGGCAGCAATGCCATCAGCAACAGCCAAATCAGCGCTTGGGGTGTCGCTCTGTTTGGTGCAGACAGCCAATTGGCGGCGGCCATCGCGCTGGGCAACACCACCCTGAACAGCACACAATGGACTGCCGCTGCACGCGAGTTGCGCTTGATCCAAGAGGATCTGGAGCGGGGCTATGCGGGAGCCCTCAATGGCCAGACCCAGACAGTCAAAGAGGCAGCGACACGCGCTGTGCTGCTGTCCGAAGCACTGACCACCCTGAATGCTGCGACCACTTTCAGTGGATATGCCACATCTTTGACCACCCTTGGCGGCGGATCTCGTCCCTTTGCGCTGAGCACGGCAACGATCAAACAGTGGGCCACCCAATTGTTTGGTTCTGGCAGTGCCCTGTCTGTAGCCATAACGGCCACTGGGACACTGACTTCTGCCCAATGGAAAGCCGCCAATGCCGAGCTGAGCCTGATTCAGAAAGACATCGCCAAAGGCGAGGGCGGTGTGCTCTATGGCAACAAACAAGCCAAGTTAGCGGCCTTGGTCAATGAAGCTTCACAAGGCGGTGACCCGCTGGCCGTTTTGACCAATGGGGTGTTCAGCCTGCGTGACCTTCAGGTGGACGGCAGCAAAACCATCAAAAACACCCTGGCCAATGCCGACAACCTGTCTCGCTTGGAAGGCTTTTTGCAAGGCACCTTGTTGGGCGATGCCCAGCGCCTGAGCGTGGCGCAGCAGGTGCAAGCCGTGCTCACGCCCGATGCGGCCACCGACGGCTTGGATGCCGCACTCACCCTCAAACTGCAAAGCGCATTGGCCAGCTTGCGCAGCACCTTCAACGCCCATGATTGGAGCACCACCAGCACCAAGAACATGTTCGCCAGCCTGAGTGCTTTGTTCACCACCAATGAGCTCGATCGCCTGCGTGCCGACGCGGTGGGTTTACGAGCCGACTCTCTTGCGCGTTATCAATACGCCGATTACCGCAGTCGACTTGAACGCATCGTTGACGCTGCACAGGGTGCACAGAAATCAGACTGGATGCTCGCCTTGTCGGAGCTGGATTGGCTGTTGACCGCCCGAACCTTCAAGGCTGCTGACAATCTGTTGGACCATCTGGACAAACCTGCAGGCGTAGACGATTGGCTGCTGGCCACCACGCAGGGGCAAGTGAGCGATGCCGACCTGAATGTCGACGCATTTGCCAAGGGTGCTGATTCAAGCGACCTGATGGTGAAGCTGTGGGTCGATGCCAAAACCCAATACGACAGCATGTCGGCCACCGACACCCGGTACTTCGCAGCCGATCCGCTTTACGCCAATATCAACTACGGTTTAGACACGGATCTTCAATGGTCGCCCAACCGACTCAGTAAGTACCGAATTTCATTCAACGAGCTGAGTGAATTGGGTACGACTTATGCCGGGCCTGAAAGCATGCTGGCTTATGCCGTCAGCAAGGACAATCTTCCCATCCAGGGATATCACTGGGGTCCTGTACTGACCAAGGCCCAGATGGGCGAAGTGCTCAAGGAGCTCGAAGGCATCCTGGTGGGTGGCTTGCGCCAAAAGCAGGTCAACGCTTCGCTGACCCGTGCCCTCGCGGACGTGGTCAGCAACACCCGTTTGCCGGATGCGCCCGTCAGCCTGGCCTCGGTGTTTTCAGGTGTGGTGGACATGAACACGCTCGATTGGGCCAAGCGGCAAACACTGCTCTCGGCCATTCGCCAGGCCTTGCCTTCGGTGAATGCGGCGCTGCAGTCTTGGGCCGAGCCCGAACCCGACAACGCAGGCCAGCGCATGGCCCTCACCGTGGCCCAGCGCATTCAGGCCTGGAAAGCAGCCTATGAAGAAAAGGCCAGCCTCACCTTCTTGGCCACAGCCACCAGCGTGGAGTTGCGTGACGGCCTGACTCAAGGGGCCGACATTTATGTCGACCGACACGGCACTTACTACATCGACGGCATGCGCACCCGCGCCATGGACGTGGCCGTCATGACCCGCGCCGTGGCCCACACCAGCTTTGCCGCCGAGTACAAAGAGCTGATGGACGCCATGTCAGAGCGCAACGCGATGATTGCAGCGGCTAACAGTTATGTGAACAACGTGAACACCGTGACCGCCACTGCCACTGCCACCAGTTCAACGCCCCTGGCCTATGCGGCTTACCAACTGTTGCAATACTTCGACAGCACTGAGTGGACCAACCTTGGAAGCAGCACAGATTGGACGGGTGCCATTCCAGCCAAGCAAACCGCTTTGTCAACCAAGCTCACGTCTTTGCAGACGGCATCTGGTTCCAGTGATTTGATTTATGACATCACGGCTGGGCGTTTTTCCATGGCCACTTTTGGCAGCACCCTCTGGAATGCCGATAACTTAAATCTAGTTAAGAGCTGTTTAACGCCCTATATCAAAATACAAAATCTCTTGGAACCTTTGCGCAAACAAAGCGACAACGTGACGTCCGGAGACATTCTGTCGGATATGACGGGTGGAACCTATACATTCAAATCTGAAAATGTTGCCTTGATGAAGTCTGCAGAACGGTTCTGGCAATTCCTGGATGCGAACGGCGATTATCACGGTACGTCTGGAAACTTTAGTTATTTGATTTCTGAAGAGTCGACCCGCAATGGCGGTATCGACATCATTAGCACTCTGACCGGGGGTGCTTACACCCCCAGTACATGGAGCAGCAACTGGGGTGCCACCCAAAGGGCCAACATCAAGGCCAAGGTTGGAGATTTCATTACCAAAACGCCTGGGCGGACACCTTATTTCGAAGATGAAATTGACAAATTAACCAACCTGCTCAACACCTTGATCAGCAACAAGGTGCGCGACAACGACCTGGACCAGGGCAAGCTGCAAAGCATCACCTCGCAGATCCAGATCAACACCGAGGCCATGACGGCACTGATCAAGGCCTTCAGCGAGCTGAACTCGGCGCTGGCGCAGGCGCTCAAGTGATGTGAGGGCGGAGGGCAATGCCGCCCTCACTCGTTCAGCAAGTGCTTGGGATGCCCCAGTGGCTGGCTTGGCTGGCCGACCAGAATGGAGCAAAGGGGCTGGGCAGGGTGTCTGCGTTTGTTGGGGGGCTGCAGCAGTTGCCCGTTTTGCAGCGTGTCGACACTGCAAGCCAGTGTGCGGGCTTGTCCGCTGGCGTTGCGCACCATCAGGTGCTGCGGCGTGATGTCACCAGGTTTTTGAAGGCCTGCGGCACCCACCAGGTCAGCCAAGGCGTGCAGTGTGTTGGCATGAAAGTAATACACCCGCTCGGCTTTGTCGGTCACCACCAAGGCAAGTTGGCGCACCGGGTCTTGGGTGGCCACGCCGGTGGGGCAGTGGTCGGTGTGGCAGCTGCGTGACTGGATGCAGCCCAAGGCAAACATGCCGACCGTGTTCAGGGTCAAATTCGCTTGGGCGCTCAAGAGTTGGTGCAGGCCGTTGCGCAAGAGATCTTTGAGGCCAAGAAAGCGTTCCCGGCCGTTGCCTGAGGAAGCAGATTGCAGAAGGCCCACCTCCAGCAAAGGGGGACATTGGCTATGGTTCGTTCGACATGGGCACTCTCGTGGAGGTGCAAGGCCTCCGGTTAGTTGATCACCATGGATGACGATTGTCTTCTTTAGAATATTATTCTTTAGTATAGTTTCAGGGATAGGCCGATGAGCTTTCACGACAACGGCTCGGACGCAAAAATGTGAGAAATATACGGAAGGAGAAACGATGAGCGAAGACACGCTGCAGCGCATCAGTCAAGAGATGTCCAGGCAACTGGGCCAGACACTGCAACCCCAAGATGGCTTGCTCGTGCTGGCTGATGACAACGAACAGTTGCAAGTCAGCATCGAAGTGGGCGCCCTGGACGGCATGCTGTACCTGATCAGTCCGATCGTTGCGCTGCCGCCTGAAGCCATGGTTTGGCCTGAACCAGACGATCAAGAAGCCGGGCAGACGCTGTTGGCGCACGCGGCTGTGAGTCGTCTCATGCTGGTGCTCAATGGCGATATCCAAGCCCACGCGAGCTGTTCGGTGGCCCTGGATGCTGGCAGTGGCCAGTTGTTGATGATCGAGCGATTACCCGCCAGCCTCAGCGGGCAAGACGTTTTGGCTCGCATTGAGGCCGCAGGGCAACACATGGCACGGCTGCGTGCTGCCGTCCGTCAGCTGCTCAAACCGATCAACAGCACAGGAGGGACCCACTGATGTCTGACCTCACCCATCCCCCAACATTGGTGCAAGTGGCACGTTGGTTGCAGGAAGCTGCGGGCATCAAATTCCATGGTGGCAACGATGCGATCTCATTGCGCGATTCATCCGGCCGTGAGGTGTTGTCGCTGCGCTCAGCCTTGGACGGCCAGGCGGTGGCCTTGATGGCGACTGTGTCGCCTTTGCCTTTAGACGCACGTCTTGCCGCGCTGGTGCAAATGCACCTTTTGCGCTTGTGCGCAGATCCGCATGCGCTGGATGGCATGCGTGTGGCTTTGTCTGGCGATGGTCAGCGGGTGGTGTTGCTCGACCCGGCTTTGCAAGTCCAAAACGCACAGGCCTTGATCGAGCGTTGTGAGTTGGCCGTTGAAATGGCAAAGGCTCTGGGGGCCGAGATGGAGGTGCTGGCAGCAGAGCCATCCCTCTCGGCTGTGCAAGTGCGCGAGGCCGTGCACGCTCTGTGGCCTTGATTTCCAGTTCCCGTTGCTGCAGGCCCTCGGGCGCAGCCGTTTGTGAGCGGTCCATCTATTTTTTCTAAAAAAATCAAATAGGACCCTGACCTTTTGGTAGTGGGCTCGTCTATCGAGTGACAGAACTTGTTTTCACCCAACCCAAGGAGATCAAAATGCCAACCGTCAACAATACCCTGAGCGCATCGACCATTGTTGCCGACATTCTGCGCACCAACGCCCTGGAACAAACCGGCCTGATTTCCAAGTCGGACGCCCGTAAGGATGTTGGCCATCTGATCGGTGACTTGATTGCAAGCGAGGACGTGGCTCCATCCGATGTGGCCATCGCCAACGAGGTGCTCGACCGACTCACACGCGACGAATCCAGCCGCACTGACTCCTCGGGCATCTTGAGCAAACTCAAGCAAATCGCATCCGATTTTCGTGGCACCAGCGCCACTTTTGGCAAAGTCGCTGCGCCCAGCACACGCGTGGCCATTGAACAACTCAAATCAGATGCCCAACTGGCCACCCTGCCGTATACCGGTGTGTTGCCAGAGGGCAGCACGGTCGACCGTGTGGCCACAAGCGCTTTGGCCATGCAAGTGGATTTCCACATCCGCAAGGACACCGGCAAGGGCGGTTTGGTCAATGATGGCGACCCCGCAAAATTGGGCCAGTTCATTGACCGCAAGTCTGGCTTGAGTGCCAACGTGGTGGTGGACCCCGCCAGCAAGACGGTCAAGGTGATTTTCGGCGGCACGACCGCTGGACTGACCCAGAGCGACTCGTTCTTCAAGCGTTCGTCGGGCAACTTCGTGAGCACCCTCAGCCAATGGGTGTCCAACATCAAGTCGGGCTTGGGCCTCCAATCGCATTCACTGGAGCAGGCCAAAAACCTGACCGCCAAAGTGCTCGATGTGGTTCGAAATGACCCTGCCTTCAAGGATTACACCGTCAGCACGGTGGGTCATTCCAAAGGCGCTTCTGAAGCGGTGTATGCGGCCCTGTCGGCCAACCCGCCCCTCAAAGCCGTGGGTTTCTCGTCAGCCGATCTGGGTGGGAAATTGGTCCGTGGTCTGCCACAGGAGAACGTGGCGCGTGCGAAAGAGCTGGTCAGCCACTTCCACGTCAAAGCCGACTCTGTGCCCAATTTGCGCTACGCTACACCGAGCATGCGTCCTCTGGGCCAGGAAGCGGTCATACCTGCAAGTGGCATTGCCGGCCCACTGGGCCGCCACGATGAGTTCGCTCGCCACATCAGCAGTTGGGCGGACCATCAATTGGCACAAGCCTGAAGCTCTCGGCTAAGGGGTGTCCACAAGAGACCGCGTGCCAACAAATCACGGCTCACAAGGCTGTGGAC
Organism: Limnohabitans sp. 2KL-3; assembly: GCF_001269405.1. Taxonomy (NCBI): domain Bacteria; kingdom Pseudomonadati; phylum Pseudomonadota; class Betaproteobacteria; order Burkholderiales; family Comamonadaceae; genus Limnohabitans; species Limnohabitans sp. 2KL-3. The sequence goes on along the minus strand of NZ_CXON01000006.1, from coordinate 47,886 downwards.
AAAAAAGAAGCCCGACTGGGCTTCTTTTTTGTGGTGGATTGCCTGGTTCGGGCGCTCTCTTGGCGATGGCCTGAACCATTCGGGCTGATGCAGCCCTTGGAATTCAAGCGCTGGTGGTTTCCTTGGCCTTGATCAGTTCGGTCAACAGCATGCAATCCTTTCGCGTTTGCCAGATCAGGTCACCGTCAGGTTCGCGGTGGTGCACGGAGTTGCTGCCTTCGCCTGTGTCGTGCGCAAAGTGACCCATGGCTGCGCCTTTGTTGAGCGCTTTGACCGCATTGGGCGAAAGGGAGCCAAAGCTCAGCCCGAGATGTTGAACAGCGACATGGCGTAGGGCTGTTGGCATGGGTGGGCACCCACCGTGAGGCGGAAGGTGCCCGGATCCAGTGGGGTGGGTTGCAGCGAATGGGTGATCCATTCGGTTTGCGGGTTGTACATGTCTTTGATGCTGCCAAATCCGCGTTTATCGTTTTCTTCTTTGGCGCGGGAATAGACCATGGCGCGTTCGTTTCTGGAAAACGACAATTTTTGTTCATCGTCTCCCGTAAAAAATGAGAGGCGCTGGCGGTAAAAAAAGATGGGCTAGGCTTGCGCATGTGACTCTCATTCACACACTGATGCATGTCATGCCTGCAAACCATTGCCCATCAGAAAATCCCACACGCACGAACCGTCGATCACAAACGGCTGCGATCGAGTGCTTGCAGCAGGGGCAAAATCACCGCTTTTTCGCTTTTACCAACGCCCCGTGGACCCAAGTCATGCAGCATGTGTTCCCGCAATGGATCAAAAAGTCCCCTGGCCATGGCCAAACGGTCGGCAGCAGGCGCTTGGTGTGTGTTTTCAGTGAGCAAACGCAGGGCCGACTGAATGGTTTCGCCATAAACCTTGCGCAATTTGCCGTGACCGAACTTGGAAAACAAATCCGCCGCATTGCTCAGTGCAGAGGTCAATTCTTTGCTTGCTTCGATCGTGTTGGAGGGCAATTCGGCTTTGGCACCGCCAGCGCCCACCGTGATGTTAGGCGCAGGCTGGGACACTGGCTCAGAAACCGGCGCGGAAACTGACGCAGAAACCGGCTCGGAAACCACATCCGTCAATGCAGGAGCCGCCAGCCTGGTGGCCATCAACTGTGCACGGTCAACTTCTTGCCGTAACTCTGCAGGGACCGGGACCAGGGCTGGGCCAGCATGGGGTGGGTAGACCGCAGCATGCGCGGTGGCCATTTGCTCGCGCAAGCGAACCAGCGTTTGTGCCAGTTGAACGTCACCCCGACTTGCTGCTTGTTGCACCTGCGTGTCCAAGGCACCAATACCTGGCTCCAGCACGTCGACCAACTCTCTCAGGCGAACACGGGCTCGTGCTTCATCTTTTTCAACCAGCGACTGACTGGCAAAGCGAGACAACAATTCAACAACACTTTGGCCCGTTGCGCTGTCGTCGTTATGGCTTCTGGCGTATGCCACCAGGGACCCGACAGCTTGGCTTGCCAAGTCCTGAATATCGATTTCCAACGCTTTCACATCCGTTGGTGTCAATGGCAAAGCGGTTGCCATGCCATGTCCGAGCGCCTCCATCCACTGCCGTTCTTTTGCATCTGGCTCATGATTGGCCCCAAGAAACGAATTGATGGGTTTGAACTGACCTTGCATGGAAGAAATCGCCAACTTATCGGCCTCGGACAGACGGAATCTGCTGGCTTCAAGCAATTGGCCAAACATTTTTCGGTTGTCCCAAATGGCAGAGCGAAGCGATTCGAGTGCTTGGTTTTCCTTGCCCGCCACCTTGGGGGCCAGCAGCATGTCTTGTTTGGACACTGCCCAGTTGTGAAATTCCTTGAGTTGCAAGTCACCTGGATGCGACTCGAGATGGCGAGTGGCCAACTGTTTCAATTGCACAAGCGAATCATTGAGCTGGCGCTCCAATCCCTTTCGATCTTCATAGGATTGCAAGCGTCGAGTTTGCTCAGACTGGGACACAAAATCTGGCTCGGACTGAGACACAGGTTGTTGCTCAAGCCAAGCAGCATGTTCACTCAATGCCAATAAGTCGTGCGCCATCCGCTTCAAGCCCAAGGGGGATGCATCGGCCGGCATGCGTGCTGACAATTGGGTTTTGAGCATGGCTTGTGCTTCGGCAAGTCTTTCTTGGGGCGGTACATCTTTGTCACAAATGCGCGCCACATCTCGACCCAAGTCACCCAGTCTCACTAAATTGTGATCTTGCATTCCACCCAGATGGCCTTGACTTCGCATGTTGTTGACCTCATCCCTCAAGCGTTGTCCTGCCTCTTGCATTTGGGCCGCCAGTCCCGCACGGGTCAGTGGCAAGGCGGGATCGGGCAAGCGAGACCTTTGCGCGAGCCCATCGGTGCCCGTCACCCAAGCCAGGGTGTCGTTCAGCGCGTGGGCATCTTGCTCTTTCATGACCGCTGTGAGGTAGCCCAAATCTTTGGCCACAGGCACCGTCAATTCCGCCAGCAATTGCAAACGCTGATGGGGTGTACGTCCTTCGTCGGCCAGGGCGCGAGTTGCTGCCAAGGCCCAATTGGCCATGGAGGAGACTTCCAGACGTTGGGCTAAATCAGCCACTTCGCGCAATTGCTGGTGAAAGGAGACTTGCGCGGTTGTTGCATCTGCGGGCAACTTGATGGCGTTGAAGGTCCTTGCAAAAGCAGGGAAGTCATAGGCACCCGCTCTGCCAACGGCGGCTTGCGGGACAGCCGTGGCACCCGAATTGTGTGTCACATGACGTTCACGCAGACCGGAAATCGATTCACCTTGGCCCATTTTTTTCAATTCGCGCTGCACCAACTGATTGAGCTTTCGGGCCACAGCCGCTTGGTCCTGACTGATGCGTTTGTCTTGAGGCACGCCGTTTTTCATGGGCAAAGGCGTGACCACCAAAGAGCGACCAAATAGTCCAAGTTTGACATGCATGCCCTGGGCATTGGCCGTTTCAAGAACGTTGATGAAACTTTCAACATCGCGGATTTTATGGACAGTGTTGCTCATGGTGATTCCTCTTGGTTAACAAAAAATAATGGCGTACATGCGTGATTCAAAATGAACCCATCAATAGGGGGATAAACGGCGCTGAAGTTGCGCAAAAAGTGCTTCATCCGCCTTGGGCACTTTCGCCTCCATCTTCACGCGTCGATCCGACAAGGCTTTGGCCAAAGAACGCGCCTCGATTTCAGCGGAAGCTTCATCGGTGCTTGCTCCAGCTTGAACCAACCGTGCAAACAATTGGGTCGTCGGCACAGCTGCTGCTGGATGGGCGCGATGCACATCGGTGGGCTCGATTCTTTTGAGTTTGGACAAAAATGAATGAGCGGCAGCGGAGTCGGCCACAGGTGTTTGGCCGGACCTGGCCAACAAGCCCAACCAATGCTCGTCTGGGCTTGGGCTGGCGGATGAACTTGCTACGTGGATGTGCTGAGTGCTCATGGTCATCATCCCTTCGTCAAGCCTTCGGTGCCAAAAAAAGTTTAAAAGTTATGGCTATCGTTGTGTGTGAGTCGTTTTTCATGCGCATTTACCTGTTAATGCTCCCCTGTGCATGCACAGGGGAGGAACAAATCAAACGTTATTTGGAAACTGTTGATTGGCTTGGGCAATGGCTTGATTGGCCAAGTTTTTGACGTCCCTGTCACTCAGCTTTAACAAGCCATTCGAGCGATCCAAAGTTTGGATGGTTCTGGCCAGCATGTCATCGAACAAGACAACCGCCAATTCTTTGGCGTCCATGGACAAATCCGGATTGGCGGCAATTTGGCGATGGATCAACGAGCCCCGTTGAGAGGAGTTCAGGCTGTTGTACAAAACCGAACTGTCAGCCGCCACCACCTTTTGGCGAGTTTGCGCCTTGGCGGCCAGGGCATCACCGATTTCTGCTGCAAAGCGATCCTTCAGTTTTTGTGGTATCGATTCCAAAACAGAAAGGCGATCAAGTTTGCTTGTCGCAGACAATTTGAATTGTGCAGTGATGCCCAATTTCAGCAGCAATCGGTCAACCACGGCGCTGTCGAATTCCTGCAAGCCTTGCACGTCACAGGTCTTTTGATGCAGTTGTTTATTGACCCATTCCATGGCTTCTTTTGCCGATGCAGGCGCTGTGTGGTCCAAGTGGTGGCGATAAACCTCCCCGTTGGATCCGATGCCAACGGGTACCACCTGGTCACCGACTTTGAAGGCCTGCAATGGGCGAACTTGAGCGAGGACCTCATGAGCCAAGTCCTCTGAACTCGCATATTCACGAATCAGATCCGCCACTGCCACTGGAATTTCGGAGGCCACAAAATCTGTTTCGTTCGACTCTTGCATTTCATAGTGAGACTCATGACTGCCAATGTTCGTGGAAGCCTCAAAAGCCGAATATTGGGCCGAATCCGACATCTCGTAATGAGACTCGACAGTCGAAACATAACTGGCGTTTTCAAAGGCCAGAGCGTTCGTGGTTGATGGCTTTTCATGGGTGGCCGCTTGCGCAAAACGGTCAGTCAAGTTTTCATACACAGGGTCATCGCTGCCCACGGTGATGTTGCGACCATTGATGGTGTCTGTGGGACCGAGGCTTGCACGGCTGGTGTTCACCATTTCCATGAACTTGGCCGCGACTTGTTGGGCTTTTGCCGCGCGAAAATCCATGCGAGCATCTTGGCCCTGGAAAAGGTGGATGACCGCATCGCGGACGCGTGTGCCGAAACTGGCCGTTTGGATTTGACCCTGTTTGTTCACTTCGACCAAAGCCCCTGCCAGACTGCTGCGGTAGAGCGCTTGTGCGGTTTCCAGATTGTGGGCGATGGTGGGCATTTGAATCTCCTGGAAAAAAGTTGTTGATGCCCTATAGACGTTGGAACCTCCAAAAGGTCAGGGCATTCACCCAACCAATCCATGCCTTATTGATCCGGCCCTGTGAAGTTTGAAGTGCAAGGCTTGCCTTGGGTACAGTCATCAGCGATGGGGGCATTGTGGGAGCCCCGCCCTCGGGGCGATTCTTGGTGGTCTGCGGGGCTTTATCGCGACGAGGGCGTCGCTCCCACAAAAAAAGCGTTCATGCAAACTTCACCGGGCCGGATCAATAATTCACAGCAGCCTCCGCTTGATTTAAAAGTCGAGTCAGTTCCACGCGCAATGCCGAGGCCAGCACAGAATTGTTTGGCAGGCTGTCCAGCACCGCTTGCCTTTGATGGGCAGGGATGGCTTGCGCGGCCTTGAAGGGGTCTTCAAACACGGTGTTGTAGGCCAACTGCTCACGCAATGCCACTTGCTCTTGTGCCATCAAGCGACTTTGGGCCACCGCAAAATCCTTTCGCGTCTGTGAAGCACCAAAATCCTTAAAGTTAACGTCGCCGTGATAAACCACCGTGGTCTGAGGGCCACTGTTCCACACTCGGTTGGAGTCACCCAAGTTGGCTTCGTTGAAATTTTTCAAGCCAGCTTGACGCTTGGCGGCCCATTCAAGCCGATTCATGGCCCAGGCACCCCAGCCGGGTGCAACGGGCGCAGACGTTTTGTCTTCGTTGTGTTTGAAAAGGTTGCGCTCAGCTTCCTTGAATGCCTCGTAAGCAAACAACATGGTCTCTGCGTGAGATTGGTCGAGGGCGGGCCCCGACTTGCCTCGATGGACCACGTCTGTAGGAAAGTTGTTGCCCAGTCCGCCATCGCGGTAAACAACACCTTTGTAAACCGGGGCTGTGAACACCACGGGCGCCGCCATGGAAATGCGTCCCGCATACACAATGGGCATGTCCGGTGTGAGTTTGGCCGAAAAGGTCTGCATGTCCCCTTCGTTCTGTCTGAAGCCTACAATGGACAAGGTTTTGAAATGCACGGGGTCTATGCGGTGCAAGATGTCCAGGTCTTTGAAGGTGACCATCTGGGGCTCGCGATTGCTGCCGTCGAACTTGGGCTCCCTCAAGCGCAAAACTTGCTCAAGCTCAGCTGCGGAAACGTTGGATGTGCCTTGGGTGATATTTTTTTGAACGGCTTCGATGGCCAGTTGGCCTTGCGGGCTTTTGAGGACCTGGTCCACAGATTGGGCCGTTTTTCGATCCAGCTCCACCAACAAGCGTGGCGCGTCAGTCTGATACTCTGGTTTGAAATAGTGCACAAGTCCAGCTGCACGGTCCATGGCTCCGTTGGTTTTAAAGGAGATGCTGGGATAGCGTTCAGCAAAAGGTGTGGTCGGATCGATTTCTGGGCCCGTCACCACATCTTTGTTGGTGACTGCAGCGTTGAAGTCAGCCAAAGTATCCATGTCAAAGCCGCAAGCCAGCACCATGCCGGTCAGCGATCCGGCTGAATTGCCCACGATGTTTTGGACGCCTTCAAACTGCCCGGCTTGGTTGAAGGTCAGCAAAGCGGCTGAAACGCCCACGGCTTTCATGCCACCGCCCGCCAACACCAAATTGCGCAATGCAGGGGCAGCCTGAATCAGGCTGATTTTCTCAGTCTGTGATGTGCTGTCCTTAAAGGATGTCACCTGCAGCGGGATGCTTTGAGTGGGCTTGCCAATAAACTCATCACGCAAATTGAGCAAGGTGTCCCGGCTTTGGGTGTGGGCAGTGGCCAGGTGGGCCAAGAGTTGCAAATGCATCTCTTGAGAAAACAAGTAAGGATCGCCCGCAGTGCCTTGCTTGCCGGTGTAGGTGCGGGCATGTTCAAGCGAAATGCCACCGATGTCGAATGCCGATTGGTGGTTTTGGATCAGAGCTTCCCCTGCATCACGCAGCTTTTGAGCTTGAGCGGGTCTGCTGGGCGTGTCCGGCAAATGAGCGACGAGCTCTTCTATTTCCTGGCGCACAAAATTTTGATGGTCAATCTGCATTGTTTTTAGCAGATCACTCACCGAAGTCAGCAACTCATTTTGAATCCTTTCAATATGGGCTTCCATCACTTCATCGCCCGCAGCAAGATCTTCATAGAAATCAGATTCTGCGACATTGATCGCCGATTGGTACTGCTTCAAAGCTGCTTGCAGCGGTTTGTGTTCGATGTCTCGAACAGCCTGCAGATGGTCATTCCAGGGCGTGCCTGTGGGGTCTCCCACCAGCGTGCCAGCGGGTTTGAGAGGGACCCCCGCCAGCCGCTCGACCGTAGTCTTGGGCGCAGGGGTGAACATCTCATCGGTGGTGTCAAAGAACTCTTCAGATGCTTCCAGTTCATGGGCCGTGGACACTTCGGTGGTCAAAGGTGCCTCTGGCTTTTTGGCAGGAGGTGTATCGATCTGATCGAGCGCATCAAAAAACTCTGCAGATTCTTCGAGTTCCGTGGTCTCCGGGTTGTGTTCAGACGAAGGGCCTTGTGTTGACGTCACGGCGTGAGCTTGGATGGCCGCAGACCATGTGGTCGTGGCACCCTCGGGCAAAGCCGGCAAGGGTTGCTGCAGTTGCGTCAATTGGGTGTCCACGGCTTTCCATGTGTGTGTCAGCACTTCTGCCAAAGTCGTTTCTTCGCTGGCATGTGCATCCCGAATGGATTGGCTGAGTGATTCGCGCGCGCCGAGCAGCTGTTGGCTGATCTGCACCATGGCCGGTTCACGGTCGGCAGGATCTGGCGTCACAAGCCTGCTGGTGGTCAGGTGTTCCACATCGGCCAAGCGGTGTGCAATGGCATGACCATCCGGGCCAAGGCTCAGCAGAGCCGCCTTGACAGTAGACCCTTCAACTTGGCCGTAAGCGGGAGCCAAGCTCATGGATTGCAGGGCGGCGCTTGGGGGTTGTGTGTTGCTGCTGCCCTCAAAGTCATGGGCGGTGATGGTTGAAAGGTCGACTTGGGGTAGCGGCTTTGGTGCAGGCAATATGGCAAATTGACTCAGCAATTCGCGGTAAGCCTGGACAGGCAATTCGTTGGGGCCCAAGCTGGCATGCAGTTGGTGGACGGCCCTGTTGAGGCGGATGTAGGCGTTGTCTTCGCCAGACTCCAGAATATGGTCAGGCAAGGCCACAGACGCTTCGATGGCAGAGCGCAGGGAGGCAACGCCTTGCGATCCAGCGGTGGCTGCTGCATCTGGACCCATGCGAACACTGCGTTCGTTGCCTCTGAGTGACTGAAAAAAACTGACCAGTTTGACGCGGCCGTGATCATCCACATTGATGGCCTTGTCCTGTCGCTGAGCTGTTTCAAGAACTTGAACAATGTCGTTCAAGGTCTGTTGATGGTTCACCTTGTTCATGTCAATTTCCTCGTCGTTATTGTGTTGTGTGGGTTGAATCGATTCATAGGAGATTCAAGCAATGCTCTCAGGCGTTGGTGTGGGATGAACGGCATTGGCTGCCTCTTTTGCTTGCCATTGTTCGAACTTGCTGTCCAGGCGTGCGATGTGGTTGTGACGGGCATCCGAGAGGATTTCACCCACGGTGTGCCCTTGAGCATCCACATGGTCCATGCGCCACTGTGTGTCATTGAGCAAACGACCTTCTGATTCAAGATGCCGCAGGTGTGCTTGAACAGTTTGTAAACGCTGTACAGCGGACTTCACTTCGGCGGGCGTCAACACGTTGCGAAATGACTCAACCATGCGACCTTCAAAATCGGGAGAGAGCAGCAATGTCGCTGTGCGCAGATCGGCCACACCCGGCAAACCAAGGTTGTGGACTGGCTGTATTCCCATGAAATTCGGCTCTTGACCGAGGGCTTTCATGTGTGCGAACAGCGCTTCGCGTTGTTTGGAAATGTCTGCAAGCTCTTGTTGCATTTGCAAACAGCGGTCAAAAAAATGGGCCAAGGGGTGTGTATCGGGTAAACCTGTGCTTCGGATATCTTCGCGCAGATTTTTTGTCATCACCAAGACCTCTTCCTCAGCATTTCTCAAACTGAGATTGTTCGCGTGGAAATCGTTGTAAAAATGGTTGGAAATATCTTGAATGCGCGACTTCATGTCGTCGGTCAAGTCATGACCCAATTCCGTGATTTGCCTGTCCAAAATGCCATGGAACATGGCTGTTGCATTGGAAAATCTGTGTGCATCCAAGTCTTTGTTCATGGCCTGGTTATGGTTCAAACCCTCGAGCAAATCCATGTCTGCGTCAGTCATTTCTTCAAACAAAGCGACCTCAAATTCACCATCGCTGAGGGAAAAATCGTTGTCGATGCCTTTGAGCCCTTGATAGCGGCCCTCAGGAGATATGTCGATCAAGAAATTACCCGAATGTCGGTCCAGACTGCACAATATGCAATCGACCAATTGCATATTGCTCAGGTCGCGTAAAAATGCCGGATCACGGTGTGCCAGCGCGTACGCTGCAGACTGGCTCACATCGCGGGCTTCTTTGCCGGAAGCCTTGTCCATCAACAAGCCAAAATTGGAGAAGGTCTCATCGGCTGTGCGTTGCTCTTGCTCTTGCTCTTGCTCGTCGATCACTCGAACCGGCAGCAAATTTTTGGGGAGCATTGCCAATTGACTGCCGACGATGACATGGGTGTCAAGCAGGGTATCAAGCCGAGAGGCCGCCACGTTGCGAGCTTCAAAGCGCATGTCAGATACGCGTCCTTGGCCCCTGTCACGTTCTGGCCTGTCGCTACCGTGCGTTGTGCCGTTGATGTTTCTGGGACTGAGGACATCGGCGCCTTTTTTCATGGCCAACTTGAGCACTTCTGCGTCCAGCTCTTCCGAATGAGCCCTACCAGGTTTGTAGACGTATTGCTTGCCTTGAAGATCCGAGACAGTGAAAACCTGATTGAAGGCACCACCTGCCAGGTGTTTCACACTTTGGCCTTGCAGTTGTCCGTCAAACAGCACACCCGCTTGCAAGTCAATGCCCAAACGACGCAGTTCTACCGCTTGCCTCCAGGACAAGTCTGGGATGTTGTTCAAATCCGATTTGTTGGCGATGACCGCACCCATCAAGTGAATCTCGCCAGAGATGCGTTCACCCAAACGGTCGAGTGCAGCGGTGGCATTGTCAGAGGGGCTGGTCTGGTGCACCGCTTGGTCAACGGCGTTGGACAGCACAACCAACCGGGCCAACAACTGTGCACCTTGCGCTGCGCGTTGTTCAGGATCAGCCGCCACGGTCAGTGTTTGGGCCTCTTGGCGGTAACTGTCCAGCCAGTTGCCCAAGGTGGCAGCCAGTTTGGGATCGAGTTGTTTGAGCTCATGATCGACCATGAGCTCTGCGGCCAAAGACGCGCGAACATCTTGCAAGGGTCGATAGTCTTGTGTACCTGCCAGGGCCATGGCTTGAGCTGTGGCCCCTGTGGGCAAAGCCGCATGTTCCAGTGACAGGGTGTCGACATGGTCGAATTTCCTTAAGGCCTCGGCATAACGCTGAACGGGCAATTCACCCGCTTGGGCTGTGAGGTTGATTTCGCGGACCTTGCTGAACAGGCGATCGTATTTGTTGGCAACTGCGTCAGAGCCTGAGTGGTCCAAGCTTTTTTCAATGGCTTGGCGCACGGCGGAGGCCACTTTTTGTTGCTGCTGCAGTTTCCAGTCGTCGGATTGGCCGATACCATTGAGGGCACGCAAGACCTTGGTGCCGAAACTGGCCAGTTGAACCCCCCCGTCATCATTGACTTGCAGTTGTTTGCTGTGGGCGAGGGCGTGGTCAACGAGTTGCAGGATCTCGGGTAAGGCTCGGGCAATGGTGGCCATGGGGTTCTCCTAATAGATATCTGCAGATTCTGCTGATATCTATTTGGAAATCCAAAAATTAATCCCGCCCAGCGAGGCCGCCATGACGGGGTCTGTCAAACGAAGACAGAGTTTATTTTTGTAGTACTTCGTCCTTGGCTTGGTTAAATAAAACATGAGGAATGGACAAGGGCAACAAGGTCCTGGCCCGCTCATGCCAACGTTGCGCGTCGGGCCTGGCGATCAAGGCCTGCAACACACGATGGGCATCGTCTTGCCTCTTGAGCATCAACAGGCACTGGGCGCTGTAGAAAAGAATCGCTACGTCATGAGGTCGACCTTGGAAAGCATCGAGGTAATGAATCAGTGCCGCTTCATACTGCTGCAGAGCTTGCAAGGTGGTCCCCATGGCCTTGGAAAAACGTGGCTCGCCGGGCTGCAAGCGCAGGAGCTTGGTCAAATGAAGGCGGGCATTTTCATAATCACCCGCTTGGTAGTCGGCCACACCGAGCGCATAAATGGACTCGAAAAACTCAGGCGTCAGTCCCAGACTGGCGTAAAAATCCGACAAGCTGGGTGCGCTTTGCAAGCGCGCCATCAAATCGCTTTGCAACACCGCCACTTGGGCCAGCGTCAAGTCTTGTAAATCTGTATTGGCTGGCATGGTGTAGACCTTTGTGGACAAGCCGTCATGCGGACTGGTGAACCCATTCACGACCCATCGTCGCTATTTGTTTGTTATCGATGTTGCCGTTGAGCAGTTTCGATTCATCGGCAATCATGCGGAGCAATTCGGCCAGCGCTTTTTCCATGTCTGCAATGCCTTGCTCTAATTGCATCAAGTCTGCGATTTCTTTTTTCAAATCGGCAGCCGCCTGACGCACTTGCGCCACCAATTGGCTGGCGTGCATGTTCTGCAAGTCTTTGCCACGAACAAGCACTTGCCCCATCGTTGCGCCCTGGTGATCGCGCACATCGAGTTTCATGTCTCTGCCATTGCGCAAACTGTTGTTCAAATCACGCTCAACTTGGCTAACTTGATGGCGCGCATGCACATTCCCTGAATGGTTGGGATCAACCCCGCCACTTTCCATCTCTTGGAAGCTGCCCAGCAAAGCCAGATCCATTGCATTGAAGGCACTGAGCATGGCCATACCCTGCTGGATTTCACCCAGGGCGTCGGGCGGCAAAATGTCATCCAACAAGGTGTTGACGATGACTTGAACTTGGGCCTGCGAGGCCTGCGTTGCCCGGATCACAGCGAAGTGGTTGTTACCACCAGACATCACATCGGAGTGACCTCCTTCTTGATGCATCTTCCAGACCCGTTCCGCATTGTTGTGAACCGGGGCCTTGCCATCCGGGGACTTTTCCGAATGGGTGTAGTTTTTCAGGTCTTGCTGATAAGACGCACTGTCCAGGCGTGCGCCTGTGATCTCGACCGAGCGGGCGCTTTCGACCTCACGCTCGGGTCTGTGCAGCGAAGCGATCTGGTCGTGATGAAGGCTGCCTTGGGTGAGGTCTGACAACTTCAAGAGGGTGTCGGCCATATCGGTCAAGACCCTGTCCATCTCAAAATTGGCCATAGGCCCGCCGCCATACAGGCTGATATGTTCGAGCTCCATGAGTTGCCGTTGAAGCACGGCTTGCAAGGTGTCGATGGCTTGATGCTGCATGGGCGTGGGTGGGTTGTTCAACAAGCGCATCATTTGCTGCCGCTTTTCAATCAGCACCTTTTCCGCCTTGGCTGCGTCGTACAACTCCTTGGAGATCAGCGCACGCATTTCACCCACCGATTTGCGGATGGTGTGGACCAGCTCCATGGTGCTCATCATGTGCCCAGAAATCTCGATGGCCGGCAATTTTGGCCCTGCTGTCTCCTCTGCGGGGCTGGCCAAAGGTGGCTCTGGCACCAAGTCAGGCACAAGAGCCAGTGCGCTCGCCGCACCGGAACTTTGAGCTTGACTCAAGGCAGGGGGGCCCAATTCATGCTTCACTGGCGTGGATTTTTCCTCGACAGCAGAATCTGACTTGAGCACTTCGGCCAAGGTGGGGGCTATAACGGGCAGCGGCCCTGAAGAGATCGTTGTCATTGAATCTCGTGAATCGTGTTCAAGATAAGACCACACCCAGACGCATGTATGGCGCGGTGGCTGGCGGCATCTTAGGTGGAGCGCTATTGCCTGCGCAAAAATTAATCTGCGCATTTATTTTCAAATTGAGCCTGACCTTGAGATGGGCGATGCGTCTATAGGACAACAACCCACTTTTTTAAAGGAGTTTGAAATGCCCACCGTTGCACACAACATGGAAACTGCCCGTGCTCTTTATCAGAGCAGCATGGCCGGAGCGCTCATCGAGGTGAACAAGCGCGGTCAAATTCAGACGGCCAGCTTTGGCACCCGCTTGCGCGATGCCGCCATCCATCTTTTCTTGGGTGAGAGTGCTCGCATGGATTTCCGTGCGAGCAAGGCCCAGCAAGTGGCTGCCAAATTCTTGACCCTGACACAGGCGACCCACCGTGCCCAACAAAGTGGCGCTGAGCCAATGAACTTGCGCAACGCCACCGTGGGCAGCAACCATCCGGTGTACGAGACGATCTCAGGGCATTTCGCCCGAGCTGCAACCTATGAGCGGCCTGTGGCTGCAGGTGATCAGGCTTTTGGCAACGCTACTTATGAATCGATCGACGAGGCTTCGTATGAAGTGCCAGTGTCTTCAAGGCAAGCTGTTTTTAACAATGCCACGTATGCCTCCATTGACGAGGCTTTGTATGAAGAGCCAGTTTCGGCTCGATCAGCTGGTTTCAACAATGCCATGTATGCGTCGGTTGAGGATGCGGTCTATGCAGAAATTCCTTCCGCTGTGGCCGACACGATTCGCGAGTACGCGAGCTCTCAAGACCTGAACAGCGAGATCTTGGCCCAAGCTCGCCCGATGGTCGCCTACAAAGTCGGTCAGCACATTGTGCCGGTAGGTGTGGGTCATGACGGTCAGGTTTACCGCCATATTTTGGATCGTTCTGCACCGGCCAGCGCCCGTGAGGCGGTGGCTTGGGTAGATCGTCAGTTGAGCAAAAAGACCTGTGATGTGCAGGGCGTAGAGAACTACGATGGTTTGGTGGCCAACAGGGTGCTGAGCAAACTGGGCATCGTGGCGCGGTTCAAGACCCAGGAGGGCAATGCTTTGGAGTATCGCTCGGTGCTGGAGACAATTCCGCAATCGCTGAAGGACCGTTTTGCCCATGAATTGGCAAGCGCTTTGGCTCAAAAAGCGGCCACTCGCCGAGATGCTTCTCCTGCACCGAGTTCGGTGTTGTATGAGCGCTTGAATTCAGGTCAGGCTGACTCGGTGATTCACCGAGAGTTGGCAGCAGCGTCCGGTTTAACGGCCAGTGCCAAAGAGATGGCCATGGTGATGTTTGACAACCTTTTGGCCAAGACCATTCAGGGTGCCACGCGCATCCAGGGTGAGGTCCGCTTGGGAGCTCAAGAGTTGGTGCAGGCGGCGGCAAAAGCCATCGTTGAGGCCAAGAAACAGTTCCCTGCAACGGCCTGATGACTGTTTGTTCAAGATCGCCCACCTTCTGAAAGAAGGTGGGCTTTTGGCTTTTGGGCCTGCTGACGATTAACTTTTGGCAACGGAATGATGTTCAAGGAAAATATTTTTTCCTTTGATTTGTTCAGGCGCATACGTTGCACAAAATGACTTTTGTGGTTGAAGTCCACGCACTGGTTTTGTTCTTGTGGGGTATTTGTCCGACAAATGGGCGAAGCCCCTTGGGTGAATGGCCATGACCGACGCCACAGAGGGCATGCGGTTATCTCCTGTCAGCGTTGAAGATGGCATTCTTCGTGACATTGCTCAGGGGGGGGCTTGCGCTGACTTGGCTTTACGGCGCTTGTATGACCTGTTCGGGCAATCGATGTTGCGCTTTTTTGTTCACCAGGGTGCTTCGGCCGATGAGTCGCAGGACATTTTGCAAGACACATTGATCAAGGTCTACAAGAGTGCGGGTCAGTACGCGGGTCAGGGAACGGCCAAGGCCTGGATTTGGCAAGTGGCTCGAAACACTTTGCAAGATGCTTTTCGTAAATCACAGCGGATTCGAGCCGATGAAATATCGGTCAAACCTGAGCAGTGGGGTCATTTTGAGGAAACCGTGGCAGCGCCCTTGTGTCACTCCCCCCAAAGTGTGGATCAATGCGTGGCAGATGGTCTCGAACAATTTGCGCTGGAAATGCCGGACCGTGCAGTGGCCTTGAACTTGTACTTGGAAGGTGCTTCGATGGAGGACATTTCGGTGCAAATCGGACGATCGGTTTCAGCAACCAAGGAGTACTTGTCTCAATGCCGCAAGAAAATCAAGCCCTACATCGCCCATTGCACTGAAAATTTAGCCGACTGACCTTGTTCTTGATGGGGCTGACATGCACTGCACGCTTCATGTGTGAATTTCTTGGCTAACGAATTGGGTCCAACCCACTTGGTAACTGAGAAACAGTGCTTGGGCCTCTTGGGCTTCGGCCACTTGGGCAATGAGGGTGCCTTTGCCGCCGACGCGCAGCTCGTGCAGGCCTACGTCAAAACTGCCATCGGCTTTGTGGGTCAGGCTGGCGTGACAGGGGGAGTCGTCGACCACCACCAGTGTGTCCTTGTGAATTCGCGGCATACAGACACTCAACTCCTTGAGGTGGTGAGCGGCTGATGCTTGCCAATATTGAAAATCAACATCCATGGAGTCGAGGTACAACAAGTCAATCCAACGGCCTTCGGCTTGGAGAGTTCGGACCAAGTTGGCGAGAAATTTCACGCTTTCTGCTTGGTGCACAAACGTTCGAGCGCTGACGATGGATTGGCAGGCCTGGACTGCACCGGGATGCAGATCCACCGATATGCAAAAGGACCCGTCATTTCGATGTTGCACATATTGGTCAAACTGGTAGGTGCTCATGCCATCACCGACCCAGCCGTTGGTGTCGCGCAGGCACCCGGTTTCGACAATGACGACGGGTCGATCGAATAAATCCATGTATTCGAACATGTGTCGAAATGTGCTGGCTCGCTTGTGCAAGCGGGGTTCAGCCACTTCGGTAAAAAAATCCCAGAAGGCTTGGTTTTTCATAATCAAGAGTTGAATTAAGCAAAGCTGGGCTTGACGCCCTGATCGGTCAGGAACTGCAACCGATCTCGGAACATGTCGATGAGCACCGTGGCCACCTCGGCCATGGCATCGTTCGATGTGTTGTTGCGGCGAACCTCTCAGTGCGTGCGAGGAGCTGAGGGATTGGCAGCTTCCTGTCGGCCGCTGCCAATCTCGTGGTCAAAGCCCTTGTTGGCATTCTTGCCCTCTTGCGGAATGGATCGACCGGGTTCGACTTGGGGGTCGATGCGCACTTGCCGCTGAGCGTGGCGTTCTGAGGCTGCGGTGGTGGGCAGACGCGATTTGCCGTCGTCGCTGATGCCCAGTTGGGCATTCTCACGGGCCATACGCTCCAGGCGGCTGAGTTTTTGGTTGTCGTTCAAACCCAGGCCACGGACAGCATCTTCAGCCGCACCGGCTGCCGGAGCGTGGTAATCGGTGGTCTCTTCACTGACCTCATTGACCGTGGAAAAGCCCGTATTGATCCGTCCGCGAACAGGTGTCGCCTGGAGGTCAGGCTCATCAGGGGTGTAGTCATCGCCTTGCGGCGCTTCACGGAAGGGGTTGACATGATCGGTGGGCAGTTGCGACAAATCTCCTCCAGCTTGAAGCACTGCGCGAGCTTGGGCTTTGAGCAAAGCCATGCCTTGTAAGCTGGCGATCAATTCATCTCTGCGATCCCACAAGGCCATGCCTGCTTGGTCTTGGTAGGGGGTTTTGGTGACTCCCCCCAGGCCGTCCAGTAATTCGTCATCCACAGTCATGGCCCCTTCGGCAAGGGACGCGTATTCGGTCTCCGTGACTTGGCTCATCAGGTTTTGAATTTGGTTCAGGTCCTTTTCTCCCGTGGTCATGCTGTTGAGACGGCTGATGGCGTTGACCAAGGTTGGGAAACGGTTGGCCCAGGCATCCAGAAACTCCAGGTCTTGTGCCGAGAGTTTTTCACCCTGTGTGAACGCATCGACCATGGCACGGGGCGTGCGTGTGTGCTGAATTTCCTGGCCATTGCCCAAGCGCACGGTGGTGGTGTCGACTTTGTTTTGGGCGAGTGCCTCTATGCGGCGACTTTCGTTGAACCACGCGAGCAAATCTACCAATTTTTTGTCTGACAGAACCTGCACCAACTTCTTTTCCATGTCTTGCAGGATTTGCGGATTGTCCGAGCGTGCGATTTGGGTGCGCACTTGATTCAGCGATCTTGTCACCGCGCCAAACGCCATCTCAAACGATTGGATCTGCTCGGCAATGACCGCAATATCGCTGCTGGCCACCTGAAATCCCGAAAGGTAATTGGCCAAATGTTGACCTGCCGATGGCTTGTTGTCTGTCGGGAGTGCTTTGAAATCTGCCATCTGGCTGCGCACGGCTTCGATGGACTCTTGCGCTTGGTCCAGAGCCAGCAGTTGCCTGTTTTCCTCCATCAAAGGGGCCAAAGTCTCATCTTGAACTTCGGCCACGAACTTCAGAACTTGCCGAATATCGTGGGTCGTCAAAGCACGCGTGCCATCGAGCTGGTTGGCGAGTTGTCGGCGAACAGCGCTGAGGGTCTCTTGCATGGTGGCGCTGTAATCGGCCTTGAGCGTGTTGACCAACTGTCCCGATTCAGGGGTGCCTTGTTGCAGTTGATTTTCCAGGCAGCGAACAAACGCTTCAGCCACCTGGTTTTGTTCTTGCCTGACACCGTCACCACGGAACAGGTTGACCACCCAACTGGCAAAGCTGCCACGGGTTTTGATGTTGTCGGCGGAGTTGGCGCCTGAGCTGGCGAGCAGAACCTGATGATGGCCGCCTTGGTCAGCGATGTTGCGGAAGGTGTCGAGTTGTAAGGGCATGGATTTCACCTTTAAAAACTAGCCTTTAGTCTATGACTATTAAGTTCAATCATTAACAATTAATCCCCGGCTTCCTATTTTTTGAGATCCATTTAGCCAGATGCCTCCAAAAAAAGCGTGGTGTATTTGCATGCTCAGACCAGAAGGCTGAGAAACAAAATCCATGTCACATGCATGCAAAGCACGGCACCTAATATGCAACTATAGTCTATAAATTTTTCAAGTCCACATGGATCTAAATCATGCATTTAAAGTCTAAAAAATAATACAAAAATATAAATTAATGTGTTTTTTGGTCGTTTTATCGATTGGATTTTATTTTGGCGTAAAAAATCAATGCCAATTACCATCGGAACACCAAAGACAAAAGTATCAGGCATACCCCATTCAGGAGTCCGAGCATGACAAGCACTCGCATGGTGTTCCAGGAGTTGGCCGATCAGGCCCTGCAGGAATTGAAAAGTCAGGGGTTGGCAGCCACCCCTGTGGATTTAGGCGATGCGGGCTCGCTGCTCACTTGGGCCGAGCCTTGGCAGGGGCCTGTACCGCAAAACATGGACGCCACGGCCTTGTTTGCCGCCGGTGCTAACCCTGCGAAGTCTTGCCATTTTTCACTGTTGATGATGACCGAGGGTGCCCTGCCCGGCGTGCATGGCCATGAAGTGTGGACGGCCTTTTGCCGCCAACTGGGGGCGCGCTTGTCGCCAGTGGATGTTTTTCTTGAGCCTTCAAGCGAAAGACTGACCTTGCGTTACAGCCAGATCTTGATGGCCGGCTGCATGCCGCGCCTGACCGAGGTGGTTGAGCATCTGTTTTACGTGAGCCAGTTTGTACTGCCTGCGGTGCAACGCATCGATTTGTCGTTCTGGACGCCAGAGCACAGCCGTGTTTGCGCCGACGGCGTTGTGGAGCAAGTCATTTCATTGGGAGCACGGGCATGAGCACTTCAATCCCCAAAACAGAACTTTGTCAGGCTTTGGCCCAAGCGCTGGACGACATGCAACTGGATGCCCAACCACAGGCTGAGCTCAACGACGATGCCATGGTCTGGGACGTGGCGTTGATTCCCGGCGTGAGAGCTCAGCTGATGCTGCAGCGCACGTCTTACGACGACCATGCCCTCACATTGGTCACGTCAAGCTACTGTGCACACGATGCTGAGCGTTGGAATGATCTGGACGCCTTCGCAGAAATCATGGGCGCACTGTCTGCACCCACGCGACTGATCCGTCTGGACGAAGAGCTCGGCATGCACCTGGCGGGTCGCGCATGGGGTGCGGCATTGCTGGTGGACTTGCTGGTCGAATTGGTGGCCTTGCAGCGCTATGCCTTGGTCACTACCTTCGATGCCTGGGTGGCCCTGGCCCGAGGTGAATGCGATGTCGACAGCGCCGCCTTGCGCTTGAACAAGGCCATTGAAAACAGCCGCACATCGGCACAAGTTCAAGGGGGTACGGCATGACGCTTAAAAAAATTGGTTCAGGTGCTTCTTCCGGCACAACGCCCAAAGTTGATCAACAAACCACGACTCAGGTTCAGACGCCGCCAGCTTCTTCCCCTTCTGATGACCCAAAGTTCAGTGCGAGCCCACCGGATCGCCCTGCTTTGGTGCCCAGTGGCCCAGAGAACAAAGGCCTCACAACAGCGACGGCAGCACCCCATCCGAGCGTTCAAGCCGACACGCAACCGACCTCGGCTTGGCGAGAGCGTGTGTCTGAATTTGTGGGCAACTGGAAAGCAGAAGAGAAAAAAGGGCCTCTCAAAGGCATCATCAGCGGGGCCACGGGCGAAGGCTCTGGTGTGACAGAACTGGTCAAGAGCAACAAAGAAGCAAGCCCATTGGCAGCTCAAATGGTCGCCAATGCCGGCTTGGGCATTCGCCATGCAGTTGGAGTCAGTCGTGCAATCGTCAACCCATTGACCTCGGTCAGTGACAAAGTCGCTACGGCCCTCAAGGACGGTAAACCCGTTGATTCTTGGCTCAAAGTGAGCGGTGTTCCCGTATCCATTGGCCAAGGCTTCAACTCTGGACTCGCGGCCCTGTCCTTGATCAACTCTGCCAAAACAGGGGTTGAGTTGGTGCGAGATTTTGCGGGCGATGTGGCGGCCAGCCGAGACAGAACGGCGTTGTCGCATCTGCTGAAAGACTACGACATCAATACCCATACTTTGAAGGATTCGAAGGGCGAATTCACCATACCCGCAACCACTTACACGATGGTGGATGGCGCTGAAAAAGCCATCGATCACCCCACCTATGCACACATCAAGGAACTGATGAATGCCAAAGGTGCTGATCGCAGCCGAACCCAAGGGCAAGCTGTGTGTGATCGCTTGACCCAGCTCAAGGACATCACGATCAGTAACTCACAAGCGGCCAATGGCATCTTGTCCACCGTCGGCAAAACAGCCGTCAAAGCGGCATTGGGAGACTCCATTTCCAAAGCCGTTCCGGGTGTCGGTGCTGCGGTCACTTTTGTGGCGGCAGGACATGCCACTTGGAAGGCTGCAGTCAACATCTCCGCACTCAACAATGTTCGGCTGGCCGAGGACAACGCCAAAGACGATCTGTGGCTCAAGGCCATCAGCTCGCACATCAAGCAAGAGCGTTTGCACAACAGCCGCACCAATCTGGCCAATGCAGCAGCCAATGCGGTATCGGGCAGTCTACAAACGGCGTCACTGGCCGCAGGTCCTGGTGCGCCAGCTGCACTGGTTGTCGCCGGTCTTTGTGGCACAGCACTGACCGTTGGTGTTGCCATTGGCGTGACGGCTTTTGAAATCGGACACAAAGCCACTTTGGCCAAGCGGCGTGAAGGTGCGGAAGGCAAATTGAAGGACTTCCAAACGCAACTGCAGCAAGATGGCGCAGACAAAGCCAAACTCATGGCCAGTTTGTCTGACGGCAGCAATATTGGTTTGGCCGAATTCGCTCTGATGAAACGTCTTCGCAGCAGTGAACCCAAAGAGCGTGCTGCCGCCGTCAAGTTTTTGACCGACTTTGGCTTGAGCAAAAACACCATCATCAAGCTGCAGACCAAGGATATGAAATCGGCGATGGATGCCATGCAAAACGCCCTTTATTCTGAAAAAGTCAACCTCAGCTGGAAAGGCTTGTCTTACACCGTGGGCTCGGTGGGACGCGTGTTAGGCATTGTGCAAGCCGTCAACGCTGCTAAAAAAGGCCTGACTTTTCTGGCTGACAAAATCACCGAAAGCGTCACGCCCAGGCAGGGTTCGGGCATTGAGCTGGTGGGCGCATCCAATGTGCGAGGTGGTCTGAAGTCGCCCCCAAAGTTTTCGTTGGAAGAAACGCGAAGCGCTTTCAAGTTACAAGGTGCGCCTTCAACGTCAAGCCATGTGCGTGATTCACATCGCACTGGAGTGCACAGTCGGGTGAATGAAGAACTGAATGCGGTGATCAAGCGCAATTCCGTTCTTGATCTGCCCCAGGTCCGCTCACTCGCACAAGATGCGGATGAGCTTGATAACGCTTACCGGGCAGACGCTACAGCTTGACACTTAATGAACGGAAGACCCATGTCGTTGGCGTCATGGGGCTCATAACGGAGAACGTATGAAACCCGAAAAACTGATTCTGGAATGGATGGACGCCATCGATCTGGAGGCGCAAGCGCTGGACCTGAAAGAGCGGCAATGCCGCTTTCAGGCCCTGGATCGATTTGAGGTCTCAATTGAATGGCCCCGTTCGACTTCTGATTTGTTTGTGGTGCTCGACATGATGTCCACTGGCATTGGCGAGCTGCGCAAGCGACGCCTGGAAAAAGCCATGCAACTCAATGTTTATGGCCTTCGCACGCGTGGCGCTGTCATCGGCTGGGACGAGCTCAATGATCGCATCGTCTTGTCCTACCGTGTGCTGCTCGATGGGCTGGACATCTACGCCCTCAATGCCACCATCACCAATTTGCTCGAGGTGGGTGTTGAGTTGGAAGCAGAACTGGAAATGCGTCACCTGCAGCCAGCAAGCTCGACACAGGAGTTGCAGTCTCAGTCTGCATTGATGCCATGAATGCCTGATGCCAAGAAGGAGGAATCAATGAACACACAAGACATCGTTGAAAGCTGGATGAAGCATGTTGGCTTGGCCGAAGAGGCCTTGATTGCCCATGAACATCGTTGTTGCTTCAAGGCCGACAGCAACTTGGAGATGAGCATTGATTGGCCATCTGCCAGTGACGACCTGTTCTTGGTGGTCAAGTTGCTGCCCGCCATGTCGGGAGAGTTGCGTCGAATGCGCCTGGAGGAGGCCATGCGCCTGAATGCTTTTTCATTGACCACACGGGGCGCGGTGATTGGCTGGGATGAAGCGCATGACCAATTGATTTTGAGCTATCGCATGGACAGGGAATGGGTCGATGCCATCAGACTCGGCAGGGCGGTTGTGAATTTGTGCGAAGTTGCGCAGGATGTCATGCGCTCTCTGAGCTTTGTACAAGACGAGGCGCCTGCATGTGCTGTGCAGTCGCAGGGTGCTGATGCTTTTCAACAGTTCAGGGCCTGAGCCATGGCAACGCCTTGCTCAATGCCATCACCGATGAAATAAATCTTGCGTTCAGTGTAAGGAGATCAAGATGCCCACGATCCAAGCGAATTTGCAAGGCTTTGCAAAAATTGCCCAAAATGCTGCGAATGCCAGTCAGGAAGTCCGAATTGGCCATGCGGGTGGTGAGGAGACACTCAAAACGCGTGGCAAATTTTTCAGCCGTCTTGTCGAGATCATTCGCCCTGATGTTGCACGCCAAGCCCATCGTCAAGCGGCAGAAGCATTTATTCATGCGGTCTCTTCGTCCTTAGGAACCTCCAGAGCGGCGGGTGTTCTCAAAGGTGCTGAACTGGTATCGTTGGATCGCCAAGGCGAAGTGGTGGCCAGCTTGAGAAACAGTTTGACCCGTCAATTGCGGGAAGGGGCTCGTTTGACTGGCGCTGATATTGCTCAGGCACTGAAACATGTGCAAGACGAGGTGGTGGTGAGCGGTCATCTCGCCAAAATCGATCAGGCGGTGTCCTTGATAGACCGTGCTGTCAACAACTTTGAATATCTGAAGCCAGCCATTCAGGACAAAGATTTGACGACAGAGTTGGACAGCCATCACAAGCAACTGCTTTCATCTGTGCATGAAGACATCGACCATGCTCAAAAGTTGCACCGCAATATCAAAGCCAATCAACAAGATATTGAACAGCATGTTCGCAGATTCATCTTCAATTCCACCCCTGAGGTCAAAACAGCTTGGAAAGAAAAAATGCAAACCTTGAATGCAGCGGCACGCTCATTGAATGATGCGATTGGCCGAATTCAGGATGTGTCTGGCCAGCGCTTGGGAATGGCTTTTCAGGTGGAGCAAGCGGTCGAAAGAGATGATTTTTCGCACACCAACGATGATCGTCTTCGCAATGCAGTTCCTGAGCCAATGCGTGAACCTTTTCAAGGTTCAGTCAGTTTGCCTGATGCACCTGCACGGGGTGTTCTCAAGCCATCGCCCAGTCCTGTCTTGGTGGATCGAGATGCCCCATGGGTGGACGATGGCATAGAAGCTGAAGTGCCCAAGACAACTTCAAGAGACCGTGCAGAAGATGCAGCCTTGCAAGCTCAAAGAGTCAATGCGCGACAAAATGGCCATTCACGCTATGCCGAAATGCCCAACAATAAATCCGAGTTCGCCATTGGTTTCGCACCACGAGATTCGGTGGCTCAATACCCAAATGAAGCCTCTGCTGCCGCTGAATTCGATGCACGCCAAGCAGAAATTCGGGATCGGACAGCTTCAGAGGCTGTTCCTTCGGCGGTCGACTCCTCAATTCAAGCCAGGCCTCGCAGCGAGTCTGCATGAAGTTGTTGAAGGGTCAGGGAGGTTTTGCCTGCGCTTTTATTGCGGGCATTTTTTAAATGGAGTCTTTATGAATAAGCTGGCACACACCTTGGCCTTGTTGTTCCTCGTTTCATCAGTTTCACAGGCCGACGAAAAATCGGTTGGCGCTGAAAAAACAGTCGCATCCCCTTCTGTCATTGAACACAGTTCAGTCACGGATGTCGATAAGTTTGGCCCCCAATCACCCCGAGATTTGTCGAAAAAAGGAGGCCAAAACACGCTGCATTTCTCACCTGCGCCATCTGCAGGGCAAATGAATTTGTGCAACATTCATTTTCATAAAAATGCGGAACACAAATGGGGTGAGTTCTCCACTTATGCCGGGCGGGGTGATGGCCATGGCTATCAGACGGGATTCAAGTACTCAGGCAAACTGAATTTGAAAGAAAGCTAAAAACTAGACTCAGAGGTGTGTACAAGCAAGCACGGTGGCTTGCAAGTGGGTGACACCATTGAGGTTCACTATGTCTACAGCACAGCAAAAATTTCACCGGGCGCGACTCTGGCGGCATGTCTGAATGAGTCCCTGAACAATCCCCAGTTGCGTGTTGAGGCACAAGTGATGGTGTTGGTCAATGACCCCAAGGCGGCAAAGTTTGGCGAATTGGCTCGTGTTCAGAAAGTCAATGGCTTTTATCAAGCCCCCCAAAGACCTGCGAACACCGGGCAACCTGTCCAATATGCTGGCTCCACCACAGGGGCTGCTTACAACGAAAAAGCTTCACCGTTGGCGGTCACCTGGCGTGTTCGGCCCAAGGTGTTGAAAGTGAATGCAGCATCGCTTGGACAGTGGTGTGATGGCAATGAATTCAAAGAGGATCATGCCCATTCCGTTCGAAATCTCGTGAACAACGAAAAGCTGCTGGCGCCCATTCAATAACTTGATTCATCAAAGACCTGTTCAGTCTTCATGAGACTGACATGTCTGGCTTGAATGATGGGGCCATCCTGCATGGCAAAAGATGGCCCATCAAGATCAGGATTCGTTGGGCAGTCCTATTTTTTGCAACAAGGCATCCTTTTGTTGAAGTTGTTCAGCCCATTGAGCTTGTGGCGTGGTCAATGGTTTTTTGAACTCCGTGACCAGCAAATCAATGTCTTGCTTGGTCACTTCGGGTGTGTTGTTCCAAAATTCACCGAACAATGAATCGGTCAAATGGGTGTCCGTACTCTCCATGAACATCACGTTCTCATGACTTCTTTTGAAGGATTGGCCATCCAGATTGTGGGTGCCGGTGAGCAACAAGGAGGGCTCGGTGGGGTCTTGTCGTTTTAACGCATAGACTTTGGCGTGATCATTCACGGGCCGTCCACCGGGATCAAAATCATGCGCATCGCGCAGCGTTTGGGTCGGGTTGAAGACGTGAATTTCCAGTTTGCCTGCGTTGCTGTTGGCAGGCAGGGCATCCACTTTGTTTTTGACCGACTGAATGTCTTTGAACAACAAGGCCGCATCATGGACCTTGGTTTTGGTGGGTGCCAAGATCTGGACATTGACGCCTCGTGAAATGGCTTCTGTGACCAATTTTTGAGCCGTCGAATTGAATGCATTGTTGCGTAACAACAAGGTATCTCCTGGTTTGGCTTCTTTGAACAGGTGCTCCAGTGCTTGCTTGATGGGCTTGGCTTCTCTGGGCTCAAGGTTGCTTCCCTTGTTCTGTATCCATGCAATTTTCGCTTGGTGGCCCTGAACACTTTCATCGGATTTCAAAAAACCAGAGCTGCGCAGTCCGCTTTCGAGTGCATCACTGAGTTGGTGCTCAGCGCTGTTCTTGAAAGGATCTTTGATGTCAATGCCTCGGATGGTCGTGTCCATTTCTTGACGAAGGCTCTTGGTTTGGCTGGATTTGAGGGCGACCTCAATGCCGGCTTGACCGTTTTCCATCGTGAGCAAGCCGATGTGTTTGCCCTGAGGCAGCATGGTGTCGAGCAAATAGTCCCTTTGGGAGCTGGCCAGCTTTTGGCTCAGGCTGACAGCACCACTGTCAAACCAACTGGGTTTGCTGGTGTTGCCGATGCTGGCACCCAAAGTGGCTGCAAATCCAGAGTCATTGATGGCAAATTTGTTGTGATGAGAGCCACCAATGCCCGGCGTCGCAGCCACCATGTAGACCTTGGCTTTGAGGTCGGTGATGGGCAAGCCTGAAATGTGGCCGCCTTTGACCATGGCCTGCAGGTCTTCTTTGGAGCGCTGGCCCAGTTCGGCGACATTTTTGACGCTTTTGCCTGTCACAGCACCCGCTTTAACGGCTTTGTTGTACTCCTCCACAATTTGCTTGTTGTACGCGTCCAGAACCTGTGGCCAGTGTTGTTGCTTGTGGTTGTCTGGATTCAAGCTCACCTGGGTGCGTTTTCCACCGGTGACTTTGTTCTGAATGCCCACGCTTTTGTTGTAAAGGAAGACAAAGTTGAACTCGGCATCGCTTTGCTTTTGTGCCAGTCCTGCCAGCACACCATGCATGGTGGTGGTGACTTTTCCACCTCGTTCAATGGGTTTGATGCCATAGGTGGTGACTGCCGCAAATTTATCGGCTGATTCAATGGTCGCCTTCATCAATCGTATTTGCTCAGGCTCGCTGGATACGCCTTTGTTGAACACAAAGGCGTTTTCATCGTAGGCATTGGCCTTCACATTTTGGAAGGCCTTGGCTTCCAACAATCGCTCAACGCTGCTGTTCGTTGGGTTGCTGGTGGCTGTCGCATTTGAACGCAACCCGTTGTGACGGCTGAGCAAACTGTCCAATTTTTCGAGATTGTGTTTCAGCACAGGTGTTTGTTGTACCAAGGCTCTGATATTTTCAACAGCCGTCTCTCGTCTCTGTGGACTGAACACCAAGGCCAGTGACTGCTTGGCCACCTCAAAGAGAGCCGATGCCGTGTGAAGACGCTCAGGTCTGCTGGCATCCGAATAACGGATTGTTGCTCGGTTGCCGTCTTGCGTCGGCGCTGCTGCAGTACCGTTGTTATGTGTGTTGAATGGCGCTTGAGGTATGGAGGGGATTCTGTTGGCAAGAGAAACAAGAGGAGGGGTTGGCATAGGTCATCCTGTCAATGAAATCAAAAGTAATGGAATCGCTTTTCAGACAAGTGGGGCTTCCCACAAGGGGCCCTCATGGGGTTCATCCAGATCAGGAGGCTCTGCAGATTCAATGATTTCTTCCCAAGCCGAAGCTTTTTGGCTGAAGTCAAAAACAAGTTGGCGCAATTGATCGAGCTTCAGCGACTCACTTTGGATGTCGAATTGTTGCAACACCATGCCATCGGGTTCTTGCAAGGCCATGCGGATGCCGCCATGCAAGTCGGACAGTCCGTTGTAGGTCAGCAAGGACTCATAAATGCGAAACCGAGTCGATTCTTGTGGTCGACCAATTTCGCATGAGAGTGTCAGAACACCGCTTTGTTCATCCAATCGGAGAGCAATAGGGGTTTCATAGGCATTCAGGGCCATCAGCCACAGGGAAGGGGCAAGTTGTTCAATCAGGACCACTTCGCTGGTGCTGGGGCCGAGTTCATCCAACAGCAGTTGCATGCGTTGTGCGTGTTGTGTCATTGTTTTTTTCCTTTACTTGAGGTCCGGGGTGGGTCGGATTGAAGGTAATGCTGATGGTCCGGATTAATTTTGTAAAACATTAATCAAGTCACCACCTGTGCGGATCATCGCTTGAGTATTAACTTTTGCAGAGTCTGTGAGTCCTCTGTAGACTGAACTTTCGAATGATTTACCTCGGGGAAAAATCCATGCTTGGATTTCAAATTGAACAGTCGGCGCTCACAGGAAAGGACAATTGATCATGCTCTCCAATGCCATCAATGGACGTTTGAATACTCAAGGACTGAACAACTCAACGGTTGACCCATCGAAACCTGCTGACACGCCCCCGGGTGTTGTGAAAGCCGATGGTGGATTTTCGTCTCTCGTCAAACAATTAAAACTTTCGTCTCAACCAGCTCGTCCCAGCGAAGTCAGAGATGTGGTCTACATTGGAGTGGGTGCCTCGACCGCCTATTCACTGGCTGTGCGCAACCAGGAAACTCAAGCCAATCTGATAGACCTTGATGCGACCCCTTATGAAGGCAAGATCACCATCATTGGTAAGTCGGATGCATGGGAAGCCTCGGTACGCGGTGCTGGAGATATCAACCACCAGCACGAATTGATTGACCATTGGGGCCAACATGCGCCTGGTTTCGAGCGGCAGGTCGCCAAACGGGAAGATTTTGCCAAGCAAAATGCCGGTCAACTGCTCGATGCAGTCAAGATGGGCGCAGAAGCCATTGCCAACAGCGTTAAAGATGTCAAACGGGAGGCAGATGGGACCTTCACACTCAAACTCAATGACGACAGCACGGTGCGTGCCAAAAAAGTGGTGGTTGCCTCTGGGGCAGGTGCACACACAGCGGTGGACCATGCAAGCCTCAAGTCTGAAGGCGAGCGCACCAAGGCTGAGACCGAATTGCTGAAGAACAACCACATCAATTTGCCTAAGCATCTGCGTGACAAGGCCATGGACCTTGACACCTTCATGCGCAAGACCGATTGGGCCAACCCATCGGATTGGAAGGGCAAGACTGTGGTGGTCCATGGGCCCAATGCCGGTATCGATGCCGTAGAGCGCGCAGGCAAGCTAGGGGCCACTGTTCGCTGGGTCTCTCGCACCAGTGATCCTGCATTGTTGGATGGCAATGCCTTGGAATATGCACCAGGTATCGCTGCAGAAGGGGTCATCAAAGCGGAAAAAATGGCGATCACTCAAGGCCATGACGGGCGCCTCAAGCTGGACATCGCTACTTTTAAGCTCGATGAACAAAAAAAAGTGGTCATGGATGAAAACAAGAAGCCAGTCCCCAGTGGTCAGACACAGACTTTGAGCGCCGACATTTATGTTTATGCGCTGGGACAAGATGGCAATTCTGTGGACCATCATTCGGGCGAAGTCGCGGTGGGTGGTTTCCTCAAGGACTTCATCAGCGAATTGGAGCCTCAGTACGACATCAACCAAGCCTTCAGTGATAAACCCTACGAAACCGTTATGGGTTTTCAGATCAAGGCTGCAGGTCAGCCTTATCCGGCCGATACCGGTCTGGAGGTGATTGGTGCAGCTGCGAGCACGATCGCCAGCAGCGTCAAGCACAACTATGTTGATAAATCCCTGGCCGATTTGAACGATGCTGCTCAAAAAGACTTGAGTCCAGAGCAGTCAGGTCGTTTGCTGGAAGCCCTGAAGTCGGGCAATGCAGATGCAGCCAAGTTGGTACTCAAAGAGGCACGCGAAGCACTCATCGGTAACCCATTCGGTCTCAACACAAAAGAATTGGCGACCCAAGACAATGTTTTGCGTCATCTTGAAAAATCCATTTCTCGGCACTTCGAGGCTGATGCTTACTTCAACCCCAAGGCCGCTCCCGGCAAAGATGCTCCTCCTGCACGGGAGTTTGCCAACCGGGAACTTGACAATACCAACCGCACCCAAGTGGCCTCGGTGCTGCAGGCGGCGCAACTCGGCTCTGTGAAGGCCAGTGTGGCTGCCCTCAATTCATTCACGCCCCGCTATGTCCAGGCCGGTGAGGCCAATTTCAGTACAGATAACCGCACTCAACTGCGCGTTTTTATCGCACAAAATTTTCCTAAGATCACCAACGATCAAGCCACCAGTTTTATCAACGATGTCATCACCATGCGCCATCGTGGCAGCAAAGATGCCCAAGCTGCGCGTGCCACTGACTTGCTCAGCCAAGCAGCCCGTGCTCACGCCCAGCAGCCGCTCAGTCCATCAGATCTTGCAGACCTGCTGAGCCAAGGCGGCATTGACAGCGAGAAAGCCAAGCCCTTGGCTCAAACGTTGTTGTCGACTGCAGGTTCACTGGTGGATCCGAGTCCAAATGTTTCTGGGGGCAGTGCTTCACGCTCAGCCAAGCTCAGTGATGAGCAGCGCAAGGCCGTTGAGCTTTTATCGGGCGCTTGGGCGAGCAGCAGCATTGTTGTTCCAGCATGGGGTACACCCGAGCAAGTGCGGGGCGCTTATGTCGCCGAGTTGCAGCGTCTGAACAGCGATGCCAGTGCCGTGGCAACTCCTGCCGTCAGAGCCTGGATGCAGGTATGACGTGTTTGAACTTTGTGAAAATTTAATCAAAAATCAATTTTTTGTTGACGTACTTTTTATGGTGTGTAGGCCCTATCGATTCATGGCTTGTCATGCATGGACCGTCATCCATCCCTTCCGTCAGGGTCCAAAATAATGCCAAAACTGGGAGAGATACAGGCCTTGTTTGACAAGGCATTGGCGGCAATGGATCAGGCGCAATGGGCGCAAGCTTTGGTGGATCTTGATCGTGCCGTGCTCATGGATGGCTGGCGTGCAGGATTAAGGTTCAACCGGGCATGGTGTCGTTTGCATTTGGGTGACCTGAGTGGGGCGCAGGACGATCTGGAAACTTTGTTGGTGATGCACAGCGATCATGCCCAGGCGCTGGCTTTGCTTGGGCGGGTGCACTTGGCCTCTGGCAAGTTGAGGGAAGGTGCGGTGCACTTGACCCGGGCACAGCGCTTGGAGCCCGACAACGCAGATCTGGCCAGGCAGGCCATTCGGTCTTGGCTGGTGGTGCCCGACGCGATAGAGCCACTTTTGGATTGCGCCATGGAGGTGGCACAACGTGGCCTACTTGAGGCATCCGATTTCGAGCAATTTTTGCCATTTGTGCATGCCACTCCCGGTGGGCCGGCCTTGTTGCATTCTTGGTTGATTGCTCTTTGTCAATTGCCCAAAGAGCGGGTGCAAGAGTGGATGTTCAAGGCGTGGTGCATCGACTGCGAAAACCGTCACGATTTTATTCAATTGGCAGTGGCCGCACGTCTTTGGTTGGAGCGTTTTGAGACATCGGCCAAGGCCCTCGACAGCCTGATCATGGCTTTGGCGGCCCGAGGTGATTTGGATGCAGCTGTGCCTTTGGCTCTGGAGCGAGTACGCCAACACCCTGGGAAAGCCGATCAGACGAAAGAACTGGTTCGCCATCTGATGGCCACCAAAAACAGGGCGTCGACCATGTCGGCCGTCACTTTGCTCAGTCATGCCATCAGCCGAGAGCCCGACAATGCCATGCTGTGGTGTTTGCGTGGCGACATCAACTGCCAATTTTTTCAAAAGGACGATGCGGCTTCTGACTACCGGCAGGCTTTGTCGATCGACCCCGGCAATGCCATGGCGCATGCCGGATTGGCTGAAGCCCTCGCTCAGGATGGGCGCTTTGATGAAGCTCTGGCTTTGCTGCACGAGCACGAATGGGCTGAATCTGACAAGGGACTGGTGCTGCACACCCTGGGTGCCGTGTTGCGCAGAGCAGGCCGATATGAGCAAGCGCGTGAGACACTGGAACATGTCTGGCAGAACACTGGCCACCCAGCTGCGGCATTTAACTTGGCATTTTGTCTGTTGGCCCTTGGAGATTACCCCAGAGGCTTTGCTTTGTTTGGGTATCGGCGTGACACCGGGTGGGCCAACAGAATTGGCCATCGGGCGCAGTCCATGGGTGCCCGTCTGTGGACGGGTGACTTGAATGCCTTGCAAAACAAGCATTTGCTGGTGACCACTGAAAACGGCATTGGTGATACTTTTCACTTTGCACGTTATTTGCCCCGTTTGTTGGCGTTCTCAGGCAGTGTGACTGTGATGGCACAGGTGCGTACGGAGCGACTGCTTCAGTCGATCCATCCCGATTTAGAGGTGATGCCTGAGCGAGGCGTTTTGCCAGTGCGCGATTGGGTCTGCGACATCATGGACCTGCCCGGCTTGCTGGGTGCCAGACTGGACCAAGCCGAGACACTGGGCCAAGCCCATTGCATGGCACCTGATCTGGATGTTTTGCAGCAGGTGCGTTCTCAGTTGGGTCCCGCTCGTGGTTTGCGCGTGGCTTTGGCTTGGACGGGAACACGCAGCTCGATTGCCGAGCGCAGCATTCCTCTTCATTTGTTCGCCGAATTCGAATGGCCTGGCGTCGAGTGGTTCAGTTTGCAATACGACGAATGGGTGCCCGAAGATCAAGTTGCAGCCAAAAAGATGGGAATGCGGCAAGAAAAATGGCGCTTTGACGAAGTGGCTGCCGCCATGACTTTGATGGATGTGGTGGTCACCATCGACACGGTCTACGCCCATCTGGCGGGGGCTTTGGGTTTGTCGCCTTGGGTATTGCTCAATGCCCAAGTAGATTGGCGCTGGCAGGACATGGGTGGACCCAATGCGTGGTATCCGCAGGCGCGACTGCTGCGAGCACCTGAACTCGATAACTGGCGTCAGGTGTTGGTGCAATTGCACGCTGAGTTATCAGGCATGTCCGCCCAACGGCCCTTGGACCCCACAAGCCCACCACTGCCCGTACCGAGCTTGGCTCCATCTGCAGAAATGATGCCCCTGTGGTTGGGTCAATTGAGCGATGCCGCACAGCGGGGTGACTGGTTGGATGCGGCGGATGCATTCAAGAAGGGCTTGTCGGAGGACGACGACAGTTCATGGCTCATTCGTGCCTTGGAATTACTCCTGCCCCATATTGATGGTTCGTCTTCACTCATTCAACCCATGCTGGTCAGACTCACGCGGCGATGGTCCAAAAATGAGGATGTGCCTGCGGATGAGTTCAGCGCCATCGCCATGGTCATGTTGCATGCTCGTCGCCCACAAGAGGCGATGAACATGACACTTCTTTCCGTACAAAAAGCCCCGCATGACATTCGCAGCTGGGTTCAGCTGGCCATGGCGTACAAATTGGTCAACGATCCTGAGGGTCATTTGCATGCAATTCGCCGTGTGTTGGCGCTGGCCCCGTCCATGAAGGCAGTTCAGTGGTTGACTCAGCAAAACAGCTTGATGAGCGGCCAACTTGAGGAGGTCTTGACAGTGGCCCAAGCCGAATGCCGCAGTGCCCGTGATGCAGGTGATCAGCAGGCTTTGATTGAGGCTTTGTTGTGGCAGGCGGCCACTTGGAAGGCGATGGCACGTTTGGATTTGGCCGCGCTGGATTTTCGAGAAGTGTTGTCGATGGAGCCTGACGAACCTCGTGCTCACTGGGGTTTGGGGGAGGTTTTGGCCTTGCAGGGCGACTATCTGGAGGCCGCTCCCCATGTCTTGACCCGTTTGACCATCAGGTCTGCAGTCGGAGGTTTCAAGCGGCATGCGGTGTCCATGGGCGTCCCTGAATGGGTTGGCGGCCCGCTGTCGGACTGGTACAACCGTCACATGGTGGTGATTGGCAACAATGGTGCCGGAGACACCTTTCAGTATGGACGGTTCTTGCTGCATATGGCGAAACAAGGGGTGCGCATGACCCTGTGTTTCCTCAGTCACCATGCGGTGGTGGTTCCCTCTTTGCTCGATGGCGTGAAAAAAGCGGGAGGCCAGATGGCCTGTGTTGAATTTTCGGAGGACACATTGCCTGAGGGCGCTGACTGCTTTGTGCAACTCGAATCTTTGCCTTGGTTGCTGGGGGTCACGCCCCAAAACCTCTCAGATTGGTCCGCCAAATTCATCGACATCTGCCCGGAAAATCAATCGCGTTTGGCCCAGCGCATGGCTTGGGTTGATCGACCCAAAACCTGCATGCGAGTTGGTCTGGCATGGCTGGGGCAGTCTGCGGGGGAGGGCATTCGCCGAACAGAACTGAGGCAACTGGCAGAGGCTTTTGCCTCAGCAGGTGTGATCGGGTTGGTCGAGTTTTATGGCTTGCCCATCGAAGCTTTGACCGATGAGGAAAGGGAGACTGCACAGCTCTTGGG
Source organism: Limnohabitans sp. 2KL-3 (assembly GCF_001269405.1). NCBI lineage: Bacteria > Pseudomonadati > Pseudomonadota > Betaproteobacteria > Burkholderiales > Comamonadaceae > Limnohabitans > Limnohabitans sp. 2KL-3. The sequence continues at coordinate 14,679 of NZ_CXON01000006.1, read as the reverse complement.
TATGGTGCATCCTCAGTGGTCGTTCGAAGATGAAGCCGCTGCCCTGGTGCAAATGGACTTGGTGATCAGCATTGACACTTCGCACGCACACTTGGCCGGTGCATTGGGGGTGCCCTGCTGGGTCCTGTTGAAGTTGGTGCCAGACTGGCGCTGGGGCATCCAAGGTGAACACTCGCCTTGGTATCCGCATGCTCGTTTGTTTCGACAGGTGCATGCCAATGACTGGGACGATCCCTTGCGCCAGGTGGCCGTGGCATTGCGGCAAATGGCCCAAAGCATGGGCCATTTGCAATGATTCTCAAACGTTGTTGGTGACCAATTCCCGCTCTGAAGCCGCCACAACTTCATTGCGGATCAAATTGGCGATGTCCACATAAAAGGCCACCGATTGTTTGGCCAGGTTTTGCAAATAGTCCTCGTCTTCAACCACAGCACGGATGATGGCCTTGGCAACATCTTGGAGCAGGCTGGTCTGTTCTGGCAAGGTCAAATCATTCAGGCCCAATTCGTCGGCATTTTCAGCCAAGGCGTCGGCCAGGTTGATGACCAACTGTGGGTCTGACAAGGCTTTGAGCAGATCGAATTTGACTGCATTGATCGCCTGGTTTTCACGTGCCAAAGCCACATTCGTCTTCACCACGAAGCCGTCTTTGTTTTGCTCGTACTCCAACTCGGTCAAAAAACGCGAAATTTCTGGATTGATCAAATTGGACAGGTCAGCGGCAGCTTGCAGTTGAGTGTTGAGCGCTTGAAATCCAATTTGGGTCAGTCGGCCTAATCTGGCGGTGTCTTGTTGACCCGTGATGGCATTGCGTGCCGCCAATCGAGCGGCTTGAAATTCAGAGGAGTTGGCGCGGACCAGTTTGCCCAAGGCTTCCTTGGTGATCTCATCAAAACCCTTGTCTGCAGCAGTGCCAGTGGCAGGACCTGCCTGGCCCTGAAAGCGCGTCTGCAACTCCACGGCAGTGGACAAGTTGCTGGTGGCCAAACCCAGTCGGGCAATATTGGCCTTGATGTCCTGTGCATTGCCCGCTGCCACCGCAGCCACAGTGTCCCGGTTTCGACCTGTCAAAAGACCCAACAAGCGGATGAGCGTTCCCGTGTCCAGATTTGACAGATCGAATTGCAAATTGGCCTCCGGAATGGATGAGAGCAGTGGTCCAAATGATTGCGTCGCAGCAGATTGGCGAAACTCTTGGGATATTTGCGCCATGAGCCAGTCAACAGCCACGCTGTCACTGGCGTTGGACTCACCTGCTTTTTCGATGGCATAAGCAGCAGCACCATCGATTTGTCTGCCCAATTGGGTCAGTGCGGCAGAATTAGCTGCGGTGTCGCTTTTGTCAACTTTGCTCAGCTTGAATGAGCCCTCTGATGTGGGGATCAGGTAGAAATTTTTGGTCTGGTTTGCAGCAAGCCAGTCTGCTGGCGGTTGATAGGCCGCCGATTCGGCGATCGCCTGGAAATTGTCTGTGAAATACGAAGCCACCGTTGAGGCGACATTGGTGTTGGCCTGAAGTGCCATGTGGGGGGTCCTTTCAAGTGATCGGATTCGGGATAGCAAATCCGCTTGGAAGAATCTTCACACGCTGAAAAGGTGGATGCAAAAGTTAATCGGCTCAGTGGCTGAACCCGAGCATGAGTGAGTGAACTTTTTTCAAAATCGCTGACAACGCTGACTTGCCTCAGAGGTTTGATAAAATTCAACCTTAGTATAATATACTAAGGAACTATGTCTTCACTCGCATGATCAAACCCCATATTTTGATGTCGGCCGAAACGGCTCTGAACTCGCTGACCGAGTTGGAAAACTCATTGCTTCGACTGCAGCAACAACGATTGCAACTGGAGCAGCGTGAGAAATCACTTTTGACAGCCATGGGTCGCGCATCGGAGACGCAGTTGGCCGGTTTGATGCTCGAATCAGGCATTGGGACACAGGCCTTTGCAGAATTGGTGCGCAGAACCGTGCAAAGCAGTGTGCGCATGCCTGGCAGCGAATCTGAAAACTTGGCGCAACCCTTTGTGCGCAAAGCGCCGATCAAATTCAGGCATCCCGACAAACCCGGCTTGGTGTGGTCAGGTCGAGGAAAAACGCCCTTGTGGATCAAAGAGTTGGAATCAGATGGGCGACTGGATGAGGCCAGATCTTTGGATGATGAGGACGACGACGATGACTTTTGACCCTGAGCAACTGGGCGCAATGAATGGAACCACTGCACAGATTAACTTTTGTGCCAAAAAAGTTTCGTGCGGATACTCACTGTTCATTCGCATGCAACATTGATCGGGAATCTTCACCATGCCTGTCAATAATTTAGGATTCGGCAGTCTGGCCTCGGTGGCTTGGACGGACATGAACGGCACACTCGAGGCGGTTGGGACATCGGACACCACTTCGGCCAATGCCAAGGCGCTGGCCGAAGTCAACAAAAACAAAAGCAAAGCCGAGACCATTGCCAACGGCTTGCTCTTGGCCATCAAGGCGTCGGTCAACCAGGAATGGACCCAGTTTTCACTTTTTGATTTTGTGACTGACAACACGGTTTCGGGACAAACACGTGTAGAGACCCTGAGCGACTGGACCAGTTTTATCAAAAAGTCGATTGGCTTTGAAGTCTCGGCCACCAAAAGCCTGTCACCGGCCGAATGGCGACGCGTGGCGGCAGACCTGCAGGATTACGCGGCCAAGGAGGCCTCTAAGCGCGACACCACGAACGGTGGTGGCATCAAAAACGTCAATGGCCATTGGTACATCAATGGCCAACAGGTCGCCTTGCTCGACGTTTACATGGCAGTCCGAGTCAATCAGGTGGCCAACTTCGACGATGCGGTGAACATCTACATCGAAGAACTCAACAGCAACAACACCTTGGTCAAGCAAGCCAACGACTGGCTGGCCAAAATGCGCAAGCTCAAACCTGACAACACCACAGACGCTGTCGCGTGGACTGCAGTCACCGCGCAGGCCGCCAGCTGGCAGAGCACCTGGGGCACCGCCTACAACCCCGCATCGGTTTTTATGCCCAATGCAAATCAGACCACCGGAAAAGCCGATCGGGTAGATACCTGGATCGAAGAGGTCAAGTCTTACGTGGACAGCAAAGACAGCGACAACCAGACGGTGCAGCAAAAGCTGGAGCAAATGACCAACCGCCGAGGTGAGGTGCTCGAGGGCTTGACCTCCTTTGTCAAATCGCAATCACAAACTGGGCAGTCGTTTGCCCGCAATCTGGGTTGATGGGGAAGGCCATGGCATTGACATCCGTTCGCATCAGTGGGGCCAGTTCACTCTATACCAGCGAGCTCACGGGCACCAATTTGGGGACCACCGAGGCGGACACGCTGAAGGAGAAAACTGACCAAGCCCTGGCGCTGGCCAGCAGCATTCGTGATGCGATTGCTGCTGCACGCAGCTCGGGTGATGTGGCTTTTCGACCCAGCGATGCCTTGTTGACCTTGCCCGAAGGTCTGACTGACACGCTCCGCGATGAATTGTTTGCAGAGCAGATTGGACGCAATTTTGGTGGTGGTGCTCTGAGTCTGCAGCAGTGGGCCGAGGCCGCCAATGCACTGGAGGCTTGGGCGGGCAAAGCACGCTCCACATTGCCGCCCGCTTTGGGTGGGGGCATTCAGTTTGTCAACGGACTTTGGTATGTCAATGGTAACTCTCTGACTTTGTCAGAGGTCTACTTGGCCAACCGTGTGAACATTTATGCCCAAATGGACAACTTGCTGACCCAATCGCTCAACTCGATCGCGGCCAACAATGATTTGACCCACACATTGACTGTGGGACTGAAAAATCTTTCGACAAAGCTCTCCAAGTGGTTGTCATCTTTGAATGAGGATACCGTGGCTGCTGACGATACGAAGGGCTCTTGGTACTTGATTGGTTCTGACCTTTATACACAATCATCTTCCCCAGATTACGTGACGTCAAGGGCAGATGGCACTGGTACGATTCCTTGGGGTGCGGAGTGGCTCAAGTTTGTCAAGTGGTCTAAGGAGACCAATGGCGACCAAGGCATTGCCAGTAAATTCAGCTCAACATCCTACGACTGGGCTGCAAGCTTTCAAAATGTCAATTTGAACCGTGTCGATGCTTTGGCCTTGCGTGACGAGTTGCAATCTTTTGTGGACAGCAAGTCGGCCGACAACCAGGTGGCTCAGATGCGCACCGAATCCGTGTTCACGCAAAGGGCCAACGTGCTGGAAGGCATTGGCTCCTTCATGAAGGGCCAGCAAAGCTCGGCCTCTTCTGCTGCGCGCAATCTGGCGGGTGGCTAAGGGCAAGGAGCGTCAAGATGCCTGTTTCAACCACCGCAAGGGCCAGCACTTACCGCTCTGGTTTGCTGGCCACCGAAGTCACCGGCATCGGCTTGTCGGGCACTGCGGTAGACCAGCTGCAGCGCGAGCTTGAGCAAACACAGACTTTGCTGGACGCCATCACCCTGGCCGTGGACCGTGCCCGAGCTGCGGCTGTGAATGGTTTCACAGCCGACAGTGCCTTTCTGGACATCCCCACCGAGTTGTCGACCACGACGCGGTTGCACAACGGCATTTCGATGAGCACGCTGGACTTCCTGTTTTCACGGGTGATCCAACGGACTTTTGAGCAGTTGCCACCGTCATCGCCTCGGGCCGCTCTGTATGCAGGCTTGCCCGACCACGGTGCATTGTCTTTGCATGAGTGGTCCGATGCCGCTCAAAAGCTGGAACAGTACATGGCTCAAGCGCGTTCGCGCCTGCCAGTGGGCTTGGGTGGCGGCATCACCATGGACCAGGGTGTTTGGTATGTGAACGGCGAGCGGTTCAACATGGCCGAGCTGTTTGTGGCCGTTCGCATGGGTAATTTTGTGAACACCGAAGCCCAAATGTCACGCGCCATCGAGCAGGTCAACACCAACAACCGTTTTGCTCGTGATGTGTTGGCCATGGTGGTGGACATGACCCGCATTCGGGCACAACGCGCCAGAGACGTACCCGACAAAAATATACGTACCTTTGATGCCGATACAGGTTTCAAAGACGTGGTCGAAAAAACACGAGACGGTCGAAGCTACGAAATGTCTGATCTCGAGACCCTCGGGGCCCGATTCCCCAACAGCTCGATCAAGGTCGCTGCAGATGCCGCACGCAGCGGGTCCACGCTCAGTTTGGTGGAGTACGTGGGGGCGATTGACGAAATGCGAAAACTGTTCGACACACTCAACGCTGAAAACCAGGTGGCACAACTCAAAACGGAGTCTATCCAGAACGTGCGCTCCAATTTGTTGGAAAGCATTTCCAGCATGCTCAGGAGTTTTCGTGCGGAAGTTTCTGCGGTTCGACGGAATCTCACTTGAAAAATAAATTCCAGACATGATCAATCAAATATTACCGATGACCGATTTGGGACGCTTGCTCAGTGGCCCCAAAGCCAGCGAACACTTAGAGCAGCTTCGCCAAACATTGGACAAGGAATTGAGCCGCGTGCGTCAACGGATGACCAAAGGCTTAAGCAAAGAAGACTACGTACACGCTTGCAAGCGGGTCGTGGCTCTCAACCATGCGCAAGTGGTGCTCAAGTCTGTGCACATTTATCTGGCGCATTAATTTTAACTTTTCACAGGAGATTCATCATGGCTATCGCAAATTTAACAGTTAACGATGTGTTCACGGCTTTTAACACAGGGGCAACATTAGCTGGAACCAATCTTAAGACGGCGATTGATTTGGCATCTGATAATGTCAACGACCCCACCAATTTGATCAAAATGCAAAAAGAATTGGCCAACTACAACATGGCATTGATGGTGCAAAGTTCGGTGGTCAAGTCGATCGAAGAAACCGCCAAAAGCATCACTCAGAAGCTTTAAGCCTGTGGGCTGAAGTTCCTGCAGGAATTCGTGCGTGGAACGCATTGACATCAACCATTTGCTGGCGCATGGGTCCATGGTGGACTTGGCCGAGGCTGCGCGTGCGCTGGCCCGGCCAGTTGAGCCGGGCATGCAGTCTGATGTCTTTCTTAAAAAGGCCGAGGCTTGGGCCTATCAGACTTACTTCCTGTCCAAACTCAATGAGGTCGAAGAGGCGCAAGGACGATTTGGCCTGACGCCAGTCGATGGCTTGGTGATGGGTTTTTTGGAAGATCGTGTGGCTCCCTCCAACCGGCTTCCGACGGGACATCTTTACGAGCCGGCGATACACGACACCATGGAACGCTTGGTGAGTTTGTTGGATGGACCACTTGGCGATGAAGCGGCCGATGTGCTGGATGTTTTGGACCGTGATCTGGAGATGCGCGACTACCTGTTGCAGCGTCGGTTGGAGCATTTTTTCAGTTGACGTTCATGGAAATCACCATGTTGAATCGCAAAACCTCTGACTTTCTTTACTGGCATGCTGTGTCCAAGATGCGCATGGCCGAGTTTGATGCCGCCGCTAAATTGTTTCGTTTTTTACAGCAAGCCATCCCTCATCGCAACGATGTTGTGCTGGGCCGGGTGTACTGCTTGATCAGGATGGGTGAGTTGGATGCCGCCACAGAATTGATGCATGAGCTGCGACGCCATCCGGTCAGGGGTGATGAAATGGCACTTTTGGGGCGCTTGCACCGCCGCTGCGACCATGAGCGGGCAAGGAACCGCAAGGGGAAAATGGCCACTTCACGCACGGATGTTCGGCTGCCCCACACGCTGGGTGATGACAGCATGGCCCGCCAAGTTTGGGGGCATTGATGTCGACGATGCACTCAAGTGATTTCTCTGCGCCGATCAAGGCTTTGACATTGGACGACTTGCCTGTGTGCAAGCTCAATTCATCGCAAAACAATGCCATGTTGACTTGGTGCAGCAGGCGCATTTTTTCAATCGGAGGTGTCGATCTTCAATTCGAACCCGTCTCTGATGTGAATTCACTGTCCCCTTCGACCCTCTGGATGCAACTGGATTTTGCAGGATCCTCATGTGTGCTGGCCTTGTCAGCCGCATGGGCAGCCGCATTGATTCAGCAGGATGGATGGACATTGGATGCCATGGATGATTTGAGCTTGGACATGTGGTGTCGTGTTCGATGGGCGTCGCATTTTCCAACAGGACTTATCTTGATGCAATCTTGTTTCAATGTGGAGTCCTTGGGGCCTATGGCCCTTGAGGGGAAGACGCCATTGGCCTGGATTGGGCGCCATGCATCGTCACAAGAATTGTCTGGTCATGAATTGCATTTGTGGACGCCAGACCATTTCCCTGTCCAGGCACTCGCTGAACTTGTGGGTCAACAGGCGAAGGCCGTTCTGACTTCACCTTTGTCAGGTTTGCCCATCACATTGCCGATGGTCGCTGCCCGTTGGTGTGTGGATGCAGAGGATTTGATGGATCTTGCGGTCGGTGATTTGTTGTTGATAGGCTGATGGATGAAACAAGACGCCGTGATCAGCCAGATGTCGAGTGCTCGGATGACAGAGACCATTTTGGTCATTTTGGGCAGCGAAGAAGCATCACCTCCCGGATTCCTGCTTGGGGCATCTCGTTTGGTCGTAGGTGCAGGCGAACAAGACGATGTATTTTTGTCGGGTGTGGGTGTTGTGCCCTCACATTTGCGCCTGATTTTTGTTGATGACCGCATCACGATATTGGCAGCCAGTCAAGAAATAAGAATCAACGGCCTTGTTGTTGATCAGTTTCCAATTGACTTGGAGCCATTGCAAGTATTGAGTCTCAGTGCCGATACGCATGTCACATATGGCCCCGTCGGTTCTGCATGGCCATCCGTTCCTCATTGGGAGATGCCGGGTGATGAGAGCAATGCCGAAGAACTCCCATCAGAGGAGCCGGCTTCGGCAGCGGTGGAGAACTCACTTGAGGGATCCCATGAAGACATCCATTCATCGCCCCATGTTCCGTCAGTGGACCAAGTGATGACGACACGAGACAAGGTCAATGCCTCCGCGCGACTGGGTGTATTGGTGTTGGTCGTGTCTTCTTTGGTGGTAGTGGCGCTTGTTTTGTTTGATGTCTTTTGGGGGCGACGTGAAGTGGTGGCACCCCAGGGACATGCCATTGAATTGTCTGAAAACATCTTAGACAAGTTGATCAGCATGGACAAGGCCGCCTATCGCTCGGTGCGCTTGGATCGGCGAGGAGATGGTGCCATTTCAATCAGCGGATTCATCGACTCAGAAGATGCCTACAGACGATTGTCTGAACAAGTTCGTCAGCAAGTGGTCAATTCAGGTGGCAACGTTCGGCTGGATGCGCTCACTTTGGAAAGGCTGTCGGCCTTGGTCCGTGACCATCTGGTGAGTTATCCCATGGGTTACAAGATAGATGCTGAGGGAGACAAGGTTCGTGTTCTGATTTTTGGGGTCAAACAAGATTCGATGATCCAAGAAAGATTGACAGCCGAATTGTCACGATTGGCAGACAGAATTGCGCCGCGCCAGCTCGAAATTGAATTTCAGCTGCAAACGGCTGATGCATTGGTTCAAGAGGTCATAGCTGCCTTGACCCGGGGGTCGATCACACAGGACATGCAAGTGCGCATTGAAGCCAATGGGGCTCGGATCACGGGCTTGGTCGCAGCCCCAGTGGAATCCGAAGCGAGAACAGCACTGAACAAAATTGTGGAAGATTTTTCTTCACGTTTGCCTTTGACAGTGGAGCTCAAGGTCGATCCCAAACTCAATTTCACAGTGGTGAGTTTGACGCAAGGAGGTCTTGAGTCTTCCGCCACCTTGATTCAACGCGGGAAAACACAAACATTCCGAGTGGGTGAGTCTGTGTTCAATACAGGAGAGTTGAGGGAAGTGAAGTCCGATGGCGTGGTGATTGCGTTAGGCCGTCGGGAAATGTTCATTCCCCTCATTCGATGAATAAAAAAAGACCCAAGGATCAAGCCCATGATGAACTTGACAGCCACGTCAGTCGATTCAGCATCTTTGGATGCTGTAAAAGATGTGTCGGACAGTGCGCAATCCACCATGAACCATTCGCTTTCGTTGAGCTTAGGGGTGGCACGTTCACGCGTTCCCACATCATCCGATGTGTCGCTCTTTCATAACGCGTTGAATCGATCTGGCGATGATTCAGAAGAGGTCATAGCCCTGACGGATGCGTTCAAGGCCTTTGTGACTGAACCTTTGAATAAGGCCAAAGAGAAGCTAGCAGTCACACCCTCGTGGATGGTCAAAAAAGACCTTGAGGACAAGTCTGATTCGACCCAGAGCAAACCGCTTGAGCCTGTTGTTGAAATCAAATCTGCCACAGCAGTTGCCCCATTTTGGAGGACATATCAAGAGGGTGAGCGCACTTCAGATTTGCCGCAGAGCAAACTGCCTGGGTCTGTGATGGAAGTCAAATCTAGCTCTGAAGGCGCTTTATCGTGGATGGTGCAAAAAGGTGCAGAGGCCAAAGCTGAATCCAAGCTCAACCAGCCCCTTGAGCTTGTGATCGAAGAGAAAACCGCCCCAGCGGTCACGCCATCGTGGACTGTGCAAAAAGGGGAAGAGGCAACAGCTGAAACCAAGCAGAGCCAGTCCCTTGAGCTTGTGATCGAAGCGAAAACAGCTCCAGCAGTCGCGCCAGCATGGGTGGTTCAAAAAAGCGCAGAGGTCACAGCTGAACGCATCCCGAGCCAACTGATTGGGCCTGCTATCGAAGTTAAAACTAGCCCTGCAGTCGCGCCATCGTGGACCGTGCAAAAAGGGGTAGAAGCTACAACTGAATCCAAGCAGAGCCAAGCACTTGAGCCTGTGATCGAAGCGAAAACCGTTCCAGCAGTCGCGCCATCGTGGACCGTGCAAAAAGGCTTAGAAGCGACAGCTAAAACCACGAAGAGTCAGCCCCTTGAGCCTGTGATCGAAGAGAAAACCGCCCCAGCGGTCGCGCCATCGTGGACCGTGCAAAAAGGGGTAGAAGCCACAGCTGAATCCAAGCAGAGCCAGCTCCTTGAGCCTGTGATCGAAGAGAAAACCGCTCCAGCAGTCTCGCCATCATGGATGGTGCAAAAAGGGGTAGAAGCCACAGCTGGATCCAAGCAGAGCCAGCACCTTGAGCCTGTGATAGAAGCGAAAACAGCTTCAGCAGTCGCGCCATCGTGGACTGTGCAAAAAGGCTTAGAAGCCATAGCCGAAACCAAGCAGAGCCAGCCCCTTGAGCTTGTGATCGAAGAGAAAACCGCCCCAGCGGTCGTATCATCGTGGATCATGCAAAAAGGGGTAGAGGCCACAGCTGAAACCAAGCAGAGCCAGCCCCTTGAACCTGTGATCGAAGCTAAAACCGCTCCAGCAGTCGCTTCATCATGGATGGTGCAAAAAGGGGAAGAGGTCACAGCTGAACGCATCCCGAGCCAACTGATTGAGCCTGCTTTCGAAGTTAAAGCTAGCCCTGCAGTCGCGCCATCGTGGACCGTGCAAAAAGGCTTAGAAGCGACAGCTGAAACTAAGCAGAGTCAGCCCCTTGAGCCTGTGATCGAAGCGAAAACCGCCTCTGCAGTCGCGCCGACGTGGACCATGCGAAAAGGCGCAGAGGTCACAGCTGAAAGCATCCCGAGCCAACGGATTGGGCCTGCTATCGAAGTTAAAACCAGCCCTGCAGTCGCGCCATCGTGGACCGTGCAAAAAGGGGAAGTGGCAATAGCTGAATTCAAGCAGAGCCAAGCACCTGAGCCTGTGATCGAAGCGAAAACAGCTCCAGCGGTCACGCCATCGTGGACCGTGCAAAAAGGGGAAGTGGCAATAGCTGAATTCAAGCAGAGCCAAGCACCTGAGCCGATGATCGAAGCGAAAACAGCTCCAGCGGTCGCACCATCGTGGATCATGCAAAAAGGCTTAGAAGCCACAGCTGAAAACATGCAGAGCCAGCTCCTTGAGCCTGTGATCGAAGAGAAAACCGCTCCAGCAGTCTCGCCATCATGGATGGTGCAAAAAGGGGTAGAAGCCACAGCTGGATCCAAGCAGAGCCAGCCACTTGAGCCTGTGATCGAAGAGAAAACCGCTCGAGCAGTCGCGCCAGCATGGGTGGTTCAAAAAAGCGCAGAGGCCAGAGTTGAACGCATCCCGAGCCAACTGATTGGGCCTGCTATCGAAGTTAAAACTAGCCCGGCAGTCGCGCCATCGTGGACTGTGCAAAAAGGGGAAGAGGCAACAGCTGAATCCAAGCAGAGCCAGCCCCTTGAGCCTGTGATCGAAGAGAAAACCGCTCCAGCAGTCGCGTCAGCATGGGTGGTTCAAAAAAGCGCAGAGACCAGAGTTGAACGCATCCCGAGCCAACTGATTGGGCCTGCTATCGAAGTTAAAACTAGCCCTGCGGTCGCGCCATCCTGGACCTTGCAAAAAGGGGAAGAAGCCACAGCTGAAACCAAGCAGAGCCAGCCCCTTGAGCCTGTGATCGAAGCGAAAACCGCCGCTGCAGTCGCGCCATCATGGATGGTGGAAAAAAGCACAGAGGTCACAGCTGAACGCATCCCGAGCCAACTGATTGGGCCTGCTATCGAAGTTAAAACTAGCCTTGCAGTCGCGCCATCGTGGACCGTGCAAATAGGGGAAGGGGCAATAGCTGAATCCAAGCAGAGTCAGCCCCTTGAGCCTGTGATCGAAGCGAAAACCGCTCCAGCAGTCGCGTCATCATGGATTGTGCAAAAAAGCACAGAGGCCACAGCTGAACGCATCCCGAGCCAACTGACTGGGCCTGCAATCGAAGTTAAATCTAGCCCTGCAGTCGCGCCATCGTGGACCGTGCAAAAAGGGGAAGAGGCAACAGCTGAATCCAAGCAGAGCCAGCCCCTTGAGCCTGTGATCGAAGAGAAAACCGCCTCTGCAGTCGCGCCATCGTGGACCGTGCAAAAAGTGGTAGAAGCCACAGTCGAAACCAAGCCAAGTCAACTGCTTGGGCCTGAGATCGAAGCGAAAACCGCCCATGCAGTCGCACCATCATGGACCGTGCAAAAAGGCGCAGCGGGCACAGTTGAAACCAAGCCAAGTCAACTGCTTGTGCCTGAGATCGATGAGAAAACTACCCTTGAAGTCGCGCCATCATGGACAGTACATAAAGAGGTAGAGGCTTCATCAGAGCCGAATCAGAGCCAACAGCTTGAGCCTGTAGCGGAAACTGCAGCATCCCCTGAAGTCGCAGCCTCTTTGGAGGGGGCCAATGGGGGTGTTGAAACGTCAGAACCTTCTGAAACAGAAGTGGCTCATGTCGCTGCGCTGAAGACACAAATCACGGCACGTATGCGGTGGTTAGAAAGGCGGCGTTTGATTGAGACCGATTTGAATCAAATCCATGCGCAGTCAAAGATTGATGAACGTGACGTGTTTGTTTTTTCACCTGAAATACAGCGGGTTCAAGCACAAGTGGTGGTTCAATCGGAGACGGTTGAAAAAAAATTCGGATCTGATGACCCGGTAACTGTGCAAGCTTATTCTCATGTTCAGCGCATGCGGTCTGATCTGCCTGAGACAGTGAACGTCGTGGATGATTTGCCCGCTAACGATATTTTTGTAAACCCGATGTCATTCACGTCCCCCTTGGCTGGATCAGGCGTGACCTTCAATTCCGGCAAAGAAGTTGGAATGAGCAGCGACACAGCATGGGTCAGTCGCTCCCTGCAAGGTACAGTGCGGACAACATTGCGAACATTGGCGCAGCGTGATCTTGAATCCTTGGATGCAGGTCGACCTGTCCAAATCACCTTGGATCAAGGTCAATTGCGAGGCGCTCAATTGACCTTGCAGGCGAAGGAAGGTTTGCTTGAGGTTTCGGTTTCAACGTCTCAAGCGCAACTTCGGGCCACTTTTGAATCGCAACAAGATCTGTTGGCACAAGGCCTTTTACGGGATATAGGCGCTGTTCGATGGATGGGTTTACAAGACGCTGTTCAAAGTTCGACAAGCAGCAGCGGCAACAGTGAGTCCGATACTTCTTCCGCAACTTCTCAACAAAATTCACAAGGTCATGAATCGGGCCAGCAAAATCAAAATCGATCCCCTTCATCAGATCCAGAAGAGATGTCCATGCCCATAAAGCAAGTGGATAGAAGCCAGGTCATTGCTGATGCACAAAGTCTCCGTGCATTTTTGGGTCTGTGAGTGGTATGAAAGGGATTGAATCTGATTTTTCGAGGAACGTCATGGCGGACCCAACATCTTCGTTGGCGATTCTTGGACACCGATACTACTTGCACGGTATGTACGCTGAATCAGCCAAATTGTTTGAGTTCATCCTCCGCCATGAGCCGACTTGTTCGGAGCATTACTACGCTTTGGGTAAAGCCCTTCATGCCTTGAAAAAACACGACCAAGCAATCAACGCCTACATGCGTGCCATTCGTTTGGGACAAGCTGATGCTGAATTGCATTTTTATATGGGTCAATGCTTGTTGTTTTTAGACAGGCTGGATGAAGCTGGACATTCTTTTGAGACTTGTTTGCGCATGCCAGGGCTTCAGCACCACAACGAATCGTATCTCAAGCAAAAAGCCAAGCAATTGTTGCTGCTGGTCCACCGACATAAGAAAAAACTGGGCGGTCAAAAAGAGCCTCTTGATACAGCGGCAGTCTCTTTGTCATTTCCACAAATCTGAACATCATTCAACATCAAAGGAGTCGCTATGAATGAACCTCAAAAATTAGATTTCTTGACGGCAGCTAAGGCCATTGAGCAGGGGAAAAATTTGCACGAAGTGGCTGGTTTGTCCAGAGATTTCATTCGTCTGCTTTATGCCACCGCAGTTGGACAGTATGAATCGGGTCAATACATCGATGCACTGGAGTCACTCCATCAACTCACTGTCCTTGACAACAGGAACGCGGACAATTGGGCATTGTTGGGCAATTGCCTGCTGCGCATGGGCATGTTTGCGGAGGCAGTGACGGCTTGGCGAGTGGCGTTGTCTGCAGCGCCATCTTTTGCAACCGCAGCGACGGTCACCCGCACCGCCGTGGCCCTGAAAAACAAAGAGGCCTCAGCAGAGGGACTGATCGTTGCGCGTTTGCATCGGAAAACCCCTGAGCAGTTTGCAGAATACGAAGCACTTTTGGACAGTTGGAATCTGATGGCAAGTGCTGTAGGGGATTAAATTTTGTCTTCCTAAAATCTTTCTCCGATAGTTAAGCATCTTCTCGTTAACTATCGAATTGGAGTGCATCATGAGTGTCAGCGGTCTCGGTTCAAATACCCCTCCCATCATCATTACCGAAAACAAGTTGCCCCCACTGGGTCCTGACGGAAAACCTTTGCCTCCTCCTGGTAAAGAAGTCGACGGTGAAAAAGGTGTTGTTCCAGGGGGGACCAGCGAAGACGGCGGCGAGGTGCTTTTGGATGCCGATGGCAAACCGATCGAGAACCAAGCCAAGCCCGAGGGCGGTGGTGCAGGGGGTGACGGCAAAGGCGAGGGAGATGGTGGCAGCAAAGATGGCTCGGGCCAACAAATATCGGGGGGGGCTGGCGCTGTAGGGGGGACTGGAAGTGTCACCGTTGTTCAACTCCAAGGCGCTCAGGAATTGGACCTTCATGCCTTGGTCGATACCGATTTCGGGTCTACAAACGGTGCTGGTAACGCCCTGTCAGTTCCCGAGATTGCACCACCTCCGCAAATGGGTAATTTGTCCACATCCGAATTGATTCAAATTGTGCGGACACGTGCACGAGAGACGGCGCAATTGCTGATCAAAGCGACGGCTGAAGAGCGTCGTGTAGG